>JAAZCN010000033.1 GCA_012513245.1 Synergistaceae bacterium
ATCCAGATCTACACAGGTTATCCCGTCTCCTATGGCAAACATAAAGCCACAAGCACCAGGACCATTTATCAGCAAAGTGCTTGCGTTATCAAAACTTTCCCATGTCTCAGGTTTGTTAATGCGGTCAAGGATTATCTTTTCCTGTTTAGCCTCATTCCACCCCCACAACGCCCAACGTCTGAGTTCTAACAGTTGAGTAGGGAAATTATCTTTTATTCGCTCTGTGAGTTCATAAGGGTCGACGGGAAGAGGCGGTCTGCTCATTAAAGAACACCCTCTTGACTTTTTTTCGGACTGTCCGATCGCCAGTGCCCTGCTGAGCAATACCACCGTGGATATAAGAACCTGCCGTCATTCCACTTTTTGTGATATCCGAATCCTATAAAATCCTCAAAGCTGATGCGGAATGTTCCGAAAGGAAGTTGCAACTCAATATTCTGACAGCCGAGTTCTTTCAGCTTTTGGATTATCGGGTCATCAAATCCACCAAAATCAAGTCTGTAAGGGTGTGTGCCTCCGTGACTTGCCCGGACAACCTTGATATAGGTTTTTGTTTCTGTATAGTACTGTCCACCCGGTGCAGGCTTGTTGTCGTATATGGTAAAAAGTTTAATAATCATATCTGCCCACCAACTTGCATATCAATATTATTCATGTCATAATCTCCTTATCATTAATATGTCGTTTTTTAGAGCCGTTATCCGTTGCAGCGGACAGCGGCTTACTTTTTTGCCATTCCACGTTCATCAAATATTTCTTCTTCCGGAACGCCTAAAACTTTGCTTATTTTCCCCATCAACGGCTTGGATGCCCTACGGTAACCCTTGACCACTTCATAAATAGCCACTCTATTTCCTCCAATTTCTTTGGCTATCCGATTAACCACTAGCCCCCTCTTGTCCATTAACATAGATATACGTGTTTCGCTCATAGGTTTGTCACCTCCTTGTATTTACAGAATAAACCTGTTCATGTATAATTACTGTACATAAAAGTAGTAACGCAAAAAGTTTTTTGGGGTTGGTTGATATGGTCAGTTATGAACTGGTTGAATTGGCAAAAGATGAACAGAATGAAAACGAGCAGATACTTCTTAAATGGCGTAAGCCATCAACAGTGAATTTGTATCCCGAAAATTCAAGGGTCGAATCAATTGTCCTAATAAAAAAAATGTCTCAGACTCATACCGAGGAAGGAGATAACGGGAAGCTAATGTTTCTCCAAGGCTTTAAAGAGTATGATTTGAATGAAAAAATATTTGGCAGGTTGCTGCAAGAGATATTATCTTTATTGTCAACGAATCCGAGTATTCCCCCTGTAGATTTAGTGAAAAAATATGGGTCGCTGTTCAATCAAGAATATTATTACGACACAGGAAGCGCTACAATAGTTTGCAGGCTAAGATGTGAGACTCCTGGTGATTGGATTACATTGGCAGAAAACATAACCCTAGCTTTAGATTTTCATAGTGCAATTCAAAAGCGCAAAACAGACGAATATATCAAAAACAACGATACGTTTTCTTTCCTTAAAGATTATCTGCAAACAAAGAGAAACAAAAATATAAGCCCCTTGGAACTCTTAGAGCATTTCATTACCCTATACTCAGAAGGCATTCTATATTACATAAAAACACTTTCGGGTAAAAACAATCAGATGATTAAATACACACAACCTCTAGATCTTTATAGCTTGGTTTGGAGATATGCAATAGACACGATAACCACTCCTGTTGTTCCGGGCAGAAAAAATGAGAGGGGGGGATTACTAGGACGTTGTAAATTTTGTAACAAAATAGATTTATTGGTCAATCTTGATGGCGTAAACAAATCCAAGAAAAGTTTTGACAGTTGGCAACATAGGAATTGTTACAACAAAGTCAAACAGAAAGACTACCGAGACAGAAAAAAAGCAAAAGACTAAGCACAAAAAAAGACGCACCCCCAAAAATAGGATGCGTCGATAATGTAAGGTAGCCATTTATCCAAAAGTGCCGTATCGTTTGAACCTTGAAAACTGAAAAGCTAGTGATACCAAGGATTTCTGACTGTTTATGTTTACCTGCTGATTACAAGTCAGCTGCTCTACCAACTGAGCTACACCGGCAAACAAACCATTGCGTTCCTATTATAGAGCGCCGAAAAGCATTTTACATTATTCTGGATTTTCGTCAAGTATCAGAGCCACTATTCCCTCACTATATGTTTCGATTTCCCCTCAAATCTGGGAAGGGTCCCCGGTTCTGTTACAGTGAGCGGAACGTGTATCCCAAGTGCGTTATGGATAGATTTCTTGCCTTTCTCTAAAAGCATCCCTGCTATTTCCTGTGCGCTGTCCGCAGATCTTTCGCAGGCAATGCTCATCTGCTGAAAGCCTTCCACTTCCCAGACCTTTATCTGATAGTTCGCAGTCAGCCCGGGGACTCTGCAGAGAGCCCTCTCTATTAACGATGGGAAGACGTTCACACCATGGAAAATGATCATGTCGTCAGAGCGTCCTTTGACTCTCTCGATCCTGGTGCTTCTGTCCCCGCATTTACACACGCCAGGCATTATGCTCGTCAGGTCGCGGGTGCGGTAGCGGACTATCGGGAAAGCTTCCTTTTTCAGAGACGTAATGACAAGTTCTCCCTCTTCACCCGGGCCAAGGGGTTCAAGTGTTTCAGGATCTATTATCTCGAAAATAAAGCCCTCGTCAAAAAGATGTATTCCGTTCCTTTCAAGGCATTCCATTCCAACACCGGGGCCCATTGCTTCTGATAGTCCGTAGCTGTCTATGGCAGGGATTCCAAGCGTGTCCTGTATTTTCGCCCTAAGCCCCTCCGACCATGCTTCCGCGCCAAAGATGACCAGGCGAAGGCTGTATTTTGCTTTATCTTCGTCCGAGAACGTATCCCAGACCTCACAGAGTTTGACTGCGTAGGAGGGTGTACAGGTAAAGACTGTCGTGCCAAGATCACGCATCAGTTTGAACTGACGTTCGGTAAAACCTCCGCTGGCAGGGATGACTGTGATGCCCATATCTTCAGCTGCATCATGGAACCCCTGGCTGCCGGTGAAAAGACCGTATCCTGTCGATATCTGAAGTGTGTCCTTAGATGTCAGAGTGGCACGTTTAAATGCGGTCTTCATTGCCTTTTTCCACCAAAAAATGTCATTGGCCGTGTATCCCACAACAGTCGGATTTCCTGTAGTTCCCGATGTAGCATGGAAACGCACCAGATCGTCCTTGTCGCACCCAAGCCATCCCAGCGGATAACGAGCCTGGAGGTCCTGCTTTGTTGTAAAGGGAAGTTTTTCTATATCTTTAGGCGACCTTATGTCCGAGGGTTTGACCCCGGCATCTTTCATTTTATCTGCGTATGGATGGTTCCGTTCCCAAAGCCTGTTCAAAGTTACCTGAAGTTCCGATGTCTTTTCCAACGCTGTCTCACTATGTACCATAATAATTCCTCCCACTTCATACTAAAAATTACAAAAAAAAAGACGGGATCCGAAAATCTCGGGCCCCGTCCTCACTTCCAGATCAGATGTTCAGCGCACAGCAGCCGGACACCGATCCCGCGAGTCGGGATCCGTGCAGGGATAAGAGTACACTGCAACAGAAAGGTCTATCTGTCTGATGTTTTCAGTAAGATTCGTTTTCATGTTCAGTGCCTCCTTCGGTCATGCGACATTGCGCGTAAGTTTAGATAAAAATTAAAGTATTGTCAAGCCCAAAAAGCGCTACTTCCCAAAAGCGTTGCAACTTTACCGCTTTTCGATGCTAAATTCGAACCCCGTGAGGTTCCTTGTGCCTTTTTATACGGACCGCCTTGCCCTCAGAACGGGGAACCGTATCAGGTTCTGCAACATTGACCTCAATATTTACGCCGAGACTGTCTTTCAGGCGTTTCTTGGTTTCATTTTTAATGTGTTCAACTTCGGCGGGATCGCTCTCCGGAGCTCGTTCGCATGTGATTTCGATCTCATCCATTCCGTCTTTTTTCCAGACATCTATAATGAAATTGGGAGTAAGGTCTTTAACTCTGCACAGAGCTGCCTCGATCTGTGACGGGAAGACATTGACGCCCCTCACTATGAGCATGTCGTCTGTCCTTCCTCCTATCCTGTCTATACGGACACTTGGATCACCGCAGGGGCACGGCCCCGGAAGGATCCTGGTACGGTCCCTCGTGCGGTAGCGAATTATGGGATAAGCTTCCTTCTTGATAGAAGTGAGCACAAGCTCGCCCTCTTCGCCGTCTTCCATGTTTTTCATAGTCTCCGGATGTATTATCTCGGGCAGGAATGCCTCGTCATTGACATGCAGTCCGCTCTGGTGAATACATTCCATAGCTACGCCGGGGCCCATTGCTTCGCTCAGACCGTAAATATCAAGAGCCTTTATCCCCAGTTTCTCTTCAAGACGTTTCCTAAGCCCCTCAGACCATGGCTCCGCGCCCAGTATCCCTATCTTGAGTTTTGTGCCTCCATTTGAAAAGCGGTCCGGGTCAATATCGTCCCAAACTTCCGATATGCGAAGGGCAAATGAAGGGGTGCACGCCAAAGCTGTAACACCCAACTCCTTGATCATTCTTACCTGTTTTTCCGTGGCACCTCCCGACGCCGGGATAACAGCCAGTCCTCGGAGCTCACCTGCATAGTGCATCCCAAGTCCTCCTGTGAAGAGACCATACCCATAAGAGACCTGGAGTGTATCCCACTCATCCAGTCCGGCAAGACCAAGGCACCATGCTCCACACTCACTCCACATCTTTATGTCGTTCTGTGTATAGCAGACCACCGTCGGGTTCCCCGTAGTTCCGGATGTTGCATGAAAACGGACTATATACTTTCTGTCAACGTTCAGCCAGCCGAGGGGATAGTGCTTCTGCAGATCCTGTTTCGTCGTATAGGGTAAAAGCTGCATGTCCCGTGCTGTCTTTATGTGTTCAGGTTTTACGCCGTATTCCTTCATCTTCTGGGCATAAGGATGATTCCTATCTACCATCTTTTCCAGTGTGTACCGGATCCTGGATATTTTTGTCTCTACATTTCTTATTACAAGTTTCATCGATTTTCCTCCTCAGGGTCTATGTTAATTTTTAGATTTTCTGTCTCCTTCTCTGTATGAGGACACAAAAAAACAGGGCCCGCTTTTGTGCAGGTCCTGCTTCAACGACGACTTACGCAACGATACTGTTATTCGGTCAATTCATCCGAATCATTCAGTCCGAGCGCAGATCCCGTGAAGGGGACCCGCGCCGATAAAGGAGAACTGCGTAACATCGCCACAATATGTGATGCTCTGTTTGATTTGTGTCATGTCCGAGTGCCTCCCTTCGACTTCAGTTCGTTGTTTTTAAGATGTTGGGGGTAATTCTATTCATCTTTTGGGTAATTGTCAACCCTATTGTCTGTTTTGCTTAACGTTTGTTAACGTTTGTTATTGCTTTGTTAATTGCTTATTACATGTTTTTTGCTTGTTAATTTGCTTTGTTTTTTGCTGCCTCATAATTATTCATGAATTTTTCCATCAACAGGCTGTTTTCTTCCGGAAGTCCCACTGTTATCCGAATGACCCCTTTGCCCCTGAAACGGAGCAGACGGACAATTATCCCATCCTTCAATAGCCCGTCTCTCAGACCGGTAGATATCTCTCCGAGCGGAAGTAGTATAAAGTTAGCCTGTGACGATATAAAACTGATTTCGTTAGTGCGGAAAAAATCATAAAATTTCTTTTTCTCATTTCTTACCATTTCTACACTTTCTGTTAAGAACTCAATGTCGTCAAGTGCGGCTTCCGCACCTGCAGCTGCCGGTACCGAGACCGCATATGGCTCCCTGACTTTATACAGATACTTCATCAACTCAGGATCACCTGCTATCCATCCGACTCTGAGCCCTGCCAGTCCATATACTTTTGAGAAGGTCCTGCAGACCATTAGATTGGGATATTCGTTTAGCAGTGTCAGCCCGTCAGCTGTATTTTCATCGGCAAATTCTATATATGCCTCGTCAAGGACAAACAGGACCTTTTCGGGTATGGCATCGAGCATTTTCCTAATATCACGTATACCTGTACCCGTTCCTGTCGGATTGTTGGGATTGCAGAACACCACCATTCTGGTCTTCTCTGTTACTGCCTTGATAAAGCCCCCTGTGTCCAGCTCTATATTCTCTGTCATCGGGACCTTTACGGTCCTGCCTCCCATGATCTCGGCCATCTCGGCGTATACGGAGAAGGTCAGCTCACCGCACACCACCTCATCACCGGGTTCGATAAAGGCGCGGCCAAGCATCGTAAATACGCCGTCAAGACCGTTGCCTATCACGAACTGATCAGGAATCATGCCGTGTTTGCGGGCAAGTTTCTCCCTTAATCTGTCGCATCTGCTGTCGCCATACCTGTTGCATTTCGAAACGGCATTTTTTATCGCCTCGATAGCCTTTCTTGAAACTCCCAGGTTGTTTTCGTTTGACGATATACGTACAAAATCTGGGTATGTCGGCCCCGGATCATACTCTTCCATGTCTCTTATGTTTGGACGTGCAATACTGTAAAAAAGATCTTTTTTGTCCATATCTTACTCCTCCTCAATAAGGGAATTTATCTCTCTGACAGCAATCTCTGTCTCTTTGTAGACATAGTCCGCTTCCGGAAGAAGTGCTCCGATAGCAACAAAATATCCTTTTCCAAAAGCAGCCTGAGCCTTCATGTCGCTCCCGGTGTCACCGAAAAACACCGGATCTTTGCACCCAAGCCTTTCTGAGAGTATTTCCAAACCTCTCGGTGATGGCTTGTATATACCTGTATCGCTGTGTATTATATTTTCTTCAGGAAAATCCTGCCATCCAAGGGCTTTTTTTGCCAGTTCCCACTCAATAAGATTCCTTCCGGTGTACACACCTACGGGCAAAGGAAGTTTGCTCCAGTGGACTCTGAGCATCGGCACTTCGAGTCTGTGCAGACCCTGATCTCCGTTGCTGCCAATATAAAGTCCGGCGCACAGTTCTCTGATCTGATCCCGCGGGACCGGCGTACCAAACCGCTCATCTACCCATGATATGACAGTTCCTTTAAAGGTCAAAAGTTCATCGCTGAGATTTTTAGGCGTAGGAATGGCCTCCGAAAGTTTCTTATTTCCGCTGTATGCTGCTATGGAAAGCATCGTCCAGGCAATATCGTAGTCATCGTTAAAGGACCCGTGCCTCTTGAATATTTTTTCGTGTTCGAAAGTGTATCCGATAGAATCAGTAAGTCCTCCGCAGACTGATGCCCATCCATTCCGGATACCCTGACGAATGACCTCCGGAAAGGATCTCTCCACGTTTAGCAGGACTCCGTCCACATCAAAAATGAAAGCATCAGGCATAAAGTTGATTTTCATAAATTTTTTCATAAATTATTCCTCCAATATTTGCAAAAGAGACAAACGCGTGTTATTATATAGCCCGTTTGCAAAACTATCAAGCTATCACTTTAACTGAGTAAAGAGATGTAGGTTTTATTATCTTAACTGTTGTTATGATTTTACATTATCATAGCTGCAGGAGGAAACGGAGAATCAGTATGAACAGAAACCCTAAAGGCTGCAGCAACATCGGAGGCCCCGCCGCGGCAAGGCTTGAATACTGCCGCAACAAGGCGCTCAAAATTTTCTCTACGTATGGGTACAGACCCTTCAGTCCATCAGAGCTCCAGCTCGTGGAAGATGTCTGGGACAAACTCTCAAAATCAAGAGCCAGGCGCCTGATAGCTCTCAACTCCCCCTTCGGAGAACCATGTTTCCTGAGGGGCGATCTAACCCTTTCGGCAGTTGCTTACCTGAGCAGCCATTATGAGGAAAATGAACGGCCGCTGAGGCTCTGTTACGCAGACAGGGTTTTTTCGGTCCCCGCTCCTCCAAAAAGCAATCTTGAGGAAAACCAGGTGGGCATAGAGCTCATTGGCTGGGAAGGTTCGGGCACCGACGCTGAGGTCATCTCTCTTCTGCTCCGGACGCTTGATGAGCTTTCAATAGAAAAATCTATAGTTGTTATCGGCGACATGTCTGTAATAGCAAGGCTTTTTGAAGGCATTCCTGAAAAGAGTGCAGAACAATTGGTCAGCGCACTGCAGGATGGCGCATACACAACATATTCAAAGATACTCGAAGAGACCGTAACAGATGAAAAGAAGAGGAAACTTCTTAAAGCTCTGCCTTCTCTTAAAGGTGACTGTTCAGTTATAAGCGAGGCAATGCTGATGATGGAAGATACCTCTATCCTAATGCCACTCAAAAAATTGTGCGATTCACTCTGTAAGCTTGGATATTCAGAGAGGATCCGTATCGATCTTGGTTTCATTCGTGATCTCGGCTACTACAGCGGTCCAATATTCAACGCCTATTCTTCTGTTACAGCCTCGCTTCTGGGGGGCGGAGGCAGATACGACGGACTCCTGGCAAAGGTCGGGATGGAGGGAGAGGCTTCGGGCTTCGCACTTAACATCAAGGAACTTGCTGACCACTGTATCGACGGGTCTCCTTCGCCAAAGATCATGCTCTGGTGCGGGTGCAGCGATCCTGCTGAAGGTCTCCGTTTTGCGGATGGATTATACAAAAAAGGATTTTCTTTCGAATTGAGCTGGACCACAGACAAAAGTGAGTCCCTGAAAACTGCAGGGCTTCGTAAATATAAATATTGGGCGGATTTTTCATCAAAGCAGGTAACAAATCTACTAACGGGACAAATTACAGATCTAACAGATTTTGACAGGGAGGCTCTATCATGCTGACTTTCGCGCTGCCCACAGGACGTTCGCTTGAAGACTGTATAGAAATATTGGAAGGGTCGGGACTTCCGGTCGAAAAACTTAAAAATCACGGGAGAAACCTCGTCATTGACGAAGGCAGTTTTCGCTATCTGCTTACAAAACCCTCAGATGTTCCGGCAATGGTGCACTACGGAGCTGCAGACCTTGCTATCGCTGGAAATGATGTTGTTGAAGAATCAGGCATCTCTCTGGTTGAGCTGCTGGACACAGGACGGGGAAAATGTTTTATGGCTGTAGCCGGGACCAAAGCTGCAGCTGAGAAATTCAACGGCAACACATGCAGCCTGATGGGACTAAAAGTCGCAACAAAATACACAAGGATCGCCGAGAACACTTTCAATTCATGGGGGGTCCAGATAAAGATCCTCAAGCTTAACGGATCAGTAGAGCTTGCCCCCGCTCTTGGCCTGAGCGACTGCATTTTTGACATCGTACAGACAGGGAGCACCCTTAAAGCCAACGGACTGATGGTGATAAAAGAGACGGCTCCGGTCTCACTGCGCCTGATAGCAGGCTCGGGATCTGTGCAGCTTAGGTGGGGCTCGATGTTCGGAATTGTAAATGCCATAGAGAATTATGTAAAAGGAGCGGCATAAGCATGAAAAAAGAGGTCAAAAGAGATACAAACGAAACTCATATAGAAGTTTCCGTCGAATTTCCCGGTAAAGAGAGAAAAATAGAGATCGGCTGCGGATTTCTGGCCCACATGACAGACCTCATGTTCAGCAGGGCCGGCATCGGGATCTGCCTTAAAGCAAAAGGCGACACTGAGGTAGACTATCATCACCTCTCTGAGGATATTGGAATTACGCTGGGACATCTGCTCAGGGAGATAGCAAAAGAGGGCGGCATTGCACGTTACGGCTGGTGCATCCTCCCAATGGACGGCTCACTCGTGAGGGTAGCTCTTGATTTCAGCGGAAGAGGCGGTTCTTATTTCTCCGGCTCATTCCCCTCAGAAAAATGCGGTGACTTTGACATGGAACTAATTCCCGAATTTTTCAGGGGTTTTGCAAGAGAGGGAGGAATGACCCTCCATATAGCGCTTCTGGAGACCGATAATTCGCATCATGCAGCCGAAGCTGTATTTAAGGCGGTCGGGATGGCCCTCAGACAGGCTCTTTCACCCTCAGACCAGTCACCAAGCACAAAGGGGCTATGGCTGTGATATTTTTCCCCGCCATAGATCTTTTCGGCGGCGATGTAGTTCGTCTGACTAAAGGAGATTTTTCGAAACAGAAGAACTACGGACTCTCACCTCTCGAAACAGCAAAAAACTTTCTTGAAGCCGGGTGTACTCACATACACATAGTGGACCTTGAAGGCGCTAAGGAAGGGAGGCCCTGCCACCTGAATGTGCTTGAGAAGATATCCTCTCTCGGAATGTTCGTTCAATACGGAGGGGGACTTCGTTCAGAGGGCAGTATAAGGGACGCTCTCTCCTCAGGTGCCGACAGGGTAATGATAGGCAGCCTCCTCTTTAAAAATGATGACATGCCGTGTCACATAGCAAGCGAGTTTGGACCAGCAGCAATGCCTGCAATAGATGTTAAGGCCGGGAAGGTCGTACACTCCGGGTGGCTGAGCGAAACAGATATGACTCCGAAAGAAGCCCTCGCCCGGCTCAGGAAAACAGGGTTTTCAATTTTCCTGGTTACAAATACAGACCGTGACGGAATGATGTCCGGGACGGACCCTGAACTCTATAGAGAATTGACAGAAGGTAAGAAAGACATAGTGGCAGCAGGTGGAATAACCACTGTAAACGACATAATGTCCCTGAATGATCTGGGAACCGCCGGGGTCATCGTAGGCAAAAGCCTATACGAAGGCGGCATCACAATTTCAGATGCTCTAAAAGCTGCATCAGGAAGCGAAAGATAGACTATGTCCGGTATAGATATGAGCCTTATCAAATTTGACGAAAAGGGACTTGTTCCTGTTATTGTCCAGGATTCAACGAGTGCCGAGGTGCTTATGACTGCATGGGCAAACGAAGAATCTTTAATACTGACGGCTGCTTCCGGAGAACTTACTCTTTGGAGCCGCTCCAGAAAAGAACTATGGAAAAAGGGCGAAACGAGCGGGAATGTTATGGAGGTCCTTGAGCTTCGCATTGACTGCGACGGGGACACTCTCCTTGCCATAGTGGAACCTGCCGGGCCTGCATGTCATACAGGAAAGCGTACCTGTTTCTACCGCTCCTTCTGGGGAAAAGAAAACTCAACAGAAGCTACGTTCCTCGGACGCCTCTGGCACTATCTGAACAAAAGAAAGTCAGAGAGTCCGGAAGAAAGCTACACTGCAAGGCTCCTTGCAAAAGGCCCTTCAAGAGTAGCCCAGAAGGTTGGAGAAGAGGGAGTCGAGACTGCTATAGCAGCAGCCACAGGAGATAAAGATGGCTTCCGTTATGAGGCAGCAGACCTGCTTTATCACCTCCTGGTAGCCTGTATCTCTTCAGGGGTCACTTTAAATGAGGTTCTTGATGAACTTATGTCACGGAACAAAAAGGACGAGGATCAATGATCGCAATAATTGAGACGTTTTACATAAATGGCGGGAGGAATTTAAAATGTACATACAGAGGATAATTCCATGCCTTGATATAAAAGACGGAAGAGTCGTCAAGGGAATAAATTTCGTTGACCTCAGGGACGCGGGCGATCCGGTGGAATGCGCAGTCGCATACGAAACGGCAGGGGCTGATGCGATCGTATTCCTGGACATAACCGCAACCAACGACGACCGTAAGACCGTTGCAGAGCTTGTCAAGGCCGTCGCTTCGAAGGTATCCATACCAATTACAGTCGGTGGCGGGATGCGCACTGTCGATGACATCCGAACCATACTCAAGGCGGGGGCGAACAAGGTCTCACTCAATTCTGCCGCCGTAAAGAGACCGGATCTTATTACTGAGGGAGCGAAGAATTTCGGCAGTCAGTGCATTGTTGCAGCGATCGACGCAAAAAGAAAAGTGGACGGCACCTGGGAAGTCTACACAGAGGGAGGACTCACTGCAACAGGACTTGATGCGGTCAATTGGGCTCTGGAAACAGAAAAGCTCGGGGCAGGAGAAATACTCCTTACCAGCATGGACAGGGACGGTACAAAATCAGGCTACGATCTTGAGCTCACTTCTGCAATAAGTTCAAAGGTAAATATCCCCGTCATTGCTTCCGGAGGAGCGGGAGACTATTCGCACTTCTACGACGCTTTAACGGAAGGCAAAGCAGATGCAGTGCTTGCCGCATCACTATTTCATTACAAGGAGATCTCCATCCCGGAATTGAAAAAATATCTCTCCGACAGGGGGATCTCAGTAAGGCTGTAATCTATGAACTCTTTTTCATGCGCACACGTGCTGCACCTGCATGGGCTGACAGTCCTTCGTTCTTTGCCATTACTTCGGCAATGGGAGCCAACAGTTCTGCCCCCTCAGGCGTTATGCGCTGGAACGTACACACTTTGAGAAAGGTCATTACAGAGACTCCGCCCGTATACTTCGCCGCTCCCATCGTAGGAAGAGTGTGGTTTGTACCTGCCACATAATCTCCGAAAACTTCTGCAGACCCTTCACCAATAAATAGGGATCCGTAGTTTCTAAGCAAAGGGACAAGTTTATATGGGTCTACGGTGTTTATCTCAAGATGCTCGGGCGCGATTTCGTTAGAAATCTCTGCTGCCTCTTCCAGCGAGTCAGCTATGATCATTATCCCGTTTTTCTCCCAGGCCTCAGCAGCAATGTCCGCCGTGTCAAGCCTTTTTAGCTGTTCTTTTACCTCTGATAAGACTCTGTCGGCAAGTCCTCTTGATGTGGTTATCAATATGCCCGCCGCATCAACGTCATGCTCAGACTGAGCAAGAATGTCCGCCGCTATGATCTGGGGGTCTGCTTTCTCGTCCGCTATGATCAACACTTCGCTGGGACCTGCGACAAAATCTATTCCGACTTTTCCGTATACCTGACGTTTAGCCTCTGTCACATACTTATTTCCCGGACCAACGATCATCGTGACCGGCGCTATGCTATCCGTACCATATGCGAAAGCAGCTACCGCCTGCGCTCCTCCGACGGCATAGACCTCATCGGCACCTGCTATCCTGAGTGCCGCCAAAGTCGCCGGATGCGGGAGACAGCTTCCGGCCATTGGCGGAACAGCTGCACAGACACGTTTAACGCCTGCAGTTTTTGCAGGTATCACAAGCATCAGGGCCGTCGAAAAGAGTGGGTGGTTCCCCCCCGGTACGTAGCAACAGCAAGAATCGACCGGGATTATACTGTGACCGAGGAATATTCCCCTTGAAGTCTCTGTCGAAAGCAGGGGTTTTAATGTGTCGCGCTGCAGCAGTGCAAAATTCTTTATGTTGTATGCAGCCTGCTCAATTGCTCCGCGAAGTTCCTGCGATATGCCCAAGTAGGCTTTCTCAATATCTTCCTCAGGGACCCTGAAAGAATCCATGGCAAGGCCGCCAAACTTTTCATTATAAAAAGAGATCGCTCTGTCTCCCTCTTTCCTGACGCTGTCAATTATCTCTTTTACAGATGTAAAAATTGCCGGATCATCTTTAAAGTTTTTTTCTGCTGCTTCTTTATAATAGAACATTACTGTCACTCCGTCCGTGGTTCCTTGTATTCACCGTGTTAAAATAGCATCTGAATATCTCGGTGTCAATAAATTCGCTTTTTTAGAGGCATAACAATTCGGCAAGTTTTTTATCTTATCTCTCATTCGATCGGCTATTACATTGTTTTTCACGCTCTTTGATCTTATAATCGATACAAATATATACAAGGAGGTGTGCTTTTTGAGAAGAAAAGACAAAGAAGTCACTTCACGCGATTGGATGGCTGAGGTACTGGAAAAGGGCGTCTGGATGCAGCTTGCAATGGCTGACAAAGAGGGCCAACCTTATGTCGTGCCGCTCAATTACGGATTCGGGGAAGATTTTATAATTGTCCACGGGGCAAGAGAGGGCAAAAAGATCGATATGCTGAAAGAAAACAGCAAGGTCGCTTTCAACGTTGCAATAGATACGGAAGTGGTCCGCAATGAAGATGATCCTTCAGAATTCAGCATGAAATACAGAAGCGTCTCAGGCCTTGGAACAGCATCCTTTATCGAAGACCTTGAAGAAAAAAAAGAGGCGCTGAAGATACTAATGGAACACTACCATGGCCCGAAGGAACCAATGCCGGAGGGAATGCTTAAAGCCACTGCCGTGATAAAGATATCTATAACGGAACTGACCGGAAAGATAAACTACTACCCCAAACCCAAATAAAAATCAAAGGAGACCGCCCAAAGGGGCGGCCTCCTTTGATTTTCAATGTTCGAGACTAGTCCGAAAGGGGCCCTTCTGTGCGTTCCTTTATGTATTTCATGCGAACCTGAAGGATCCTGTGGTTATGTACCTCGAGCACATGAATATCCCATGATCCGTATGTCACCAGCTGGTCCTGCGTCGGAAAGTCTCCGGAGAGCTCAAGCACCATACCTGCCAGTGTGTCAACATCCTCAAAAGCTGTATCAAAAGGATACGCGAGCGCATCAGAAAGCTCTTCCAGATTTACCTGTCCCTGGATCAGATATGTGTTTTCATCCTCTACCTGTATCTCGGGAATTTCAGTATCATATTCGTCCTGTATGTCTCCAACTATCTCTTCAATCAGGTCTTCAAGCGTAATAAGGCCTGCCATACCGCCGTATTCATCAATAACGATGGCTATGTGCGTTCTTGATTTCTTCATAGTATCAAGAGCTTCATCTGTCTTCATCGTTTCCGGCACAAAAAGCGGCTTTCTCATCAATTTTTGAACAGATATGTTTTTATCGCTTCGCGCGAGAGGTACCAAAAGGTCCTTAGCATAAAGTATTCCTATGACCTGATCGAGGTCTTCTCTGTAGACGGGGATCCTTGAATGTCCGCTTTCAAAAAAAATTTTGACTGCCTCTGCAACAGTTCCGTCCTGCTCTATCGCATGGACATCCGTCCTCGGTTCCATGACCTCGGATACCCTTGTCTCCTCAAAAGCTATGACGCCATGGATCATCTTGCGTTCATCCTCTTCAAGCGCACCTGCGGCGCTGCCCTCAGAAACTATGTGATCTATCTCCTGGCGCGAGATCAGAGAGCTGTAGGAGACCAGATCCATTCCAGCTATCTTCCCAAAGAATCTCAGCACGGCTCTCAGAGACCATGTAACGGGGGTCATTATTGAGCTGATAAGACGAAGTAGGGGAAGGGAAAAAAGCAGTACTCTTTCTTTTTTAGCTATAGCAAAATTTTTGGGCAGGATCTCACAGAAGACCACGATCAAAACTGTCATAATGGCAACAGCAAGAACAGGCCCCAATGCCCCGAAAAGTTTGAGTGCCAAGGTAGTAGCAACAGCGCTTGCAGCGATATTCACCAGATTGTTGCCTATGAGAGTAACGTTTATTGCTTTGGCTGTATTGTCTACAAGCCAGAGAAAATCCTTGCGGCGATGAAGATATTCATCAGATAGAGCCAGTAATTTTCCTTTCCCTGCTGCCGTAATTGACGTCTCGGTTGCACTGAAATAGATCGAGAGTATCAACAAAACAACTAGCAGGATAATACTACCCGATATGTCGGAACTCACCAACAATCGACCTCCTTGAGTAAGTAGGGCGCCTTGTTTTCATAAAATATGCGCTCATACATGTACAGCTTAGCACATTTGTGAAAAAAACGGCAGTCCTTTATATTACAGGAGGGAAGGACTGCCAAATTACAGGAGAGAAAATATCTTTTCAGATCTCATAATTCGATAGTTTTATTGCTTGTTCGGATGATCCTGCCTAAATTCCGGAAATACCCTTATAACTCTTTCAAGAATACCGTTTATCTCTGCTATTGCTACGCCGTAATTCGTTATAGGAACGTTTTCGGCATCAGCCTTTATCAGCCTTGACATAAGCTGTTTTCTTGTAAACATACAGCCGCCGCAGTGTAGGATCAGGGAATATTCTTTTAGATTTTCAGGGAAATCGAGCCCTGCAGAAATATCTACGGTAAGCCCTTCTCCCACTCTCTGCCTTAGCCACTTCGGTATCTTTTCACGTCCTATATCCTCTTCAAGAGGAGCGTGAGTGCAAGCCTCAGCTACCAATATCCTGTCGCTCTCCTTAAGACCGCGTATCGCCCTTGCTCCCCTTACGAAAGTGGCAAGGTCGCCCTTGTTTCTCGCCATCACGATCGAAAATGACGTTAGTGGGACCTCTTGAGAGAGTAACCCGTTCACCTGTGGAAAGACCTGGGAATCCGTAATTACAAGGCCGGGTGGGTCTTTCAGGGAATCAAGCAGCCGCGGGAACTGATCCAGAGTCGCAGTGAGTGCAAGTCCTCCGTTATCAAGTACATCCCTAAAGACCTGCACCTGAGGAAGTATCAGTCTCCCTTTAGGCGCCTGTATATCCTGCGGGGCAACAAGCACAACTGCCGTTCCCGGTTCAAATAGATCCCCGACCAGGGTGGGGCTTTCAAAATCCATCGGTGCATTTTTTATTATCGCTGAGAGAAGTTCAGCCCTGTATGCCTTTTCGTTGGCAGAGACAGCAGTAAACGGTATGCCGAGCTCCGCCTCAAGGCCGGATCTTATATCTTCAGCCCTGCACGCCTCTGTCCTGTCGATCTGGTTCAGGACACCGATAACTGCTATCTTTCTTTTTTTAAGTTCTTGCAGCCATTTCTTCTCAAGAGAAACATCTTCAGAATATTCCGCTGATATTACAAGCAGGGCAAGATCGGTCTTGTCCATCATCTGCATAGACCGGGATATCCTTAGTTCCCCAAGCTCACCCGCGTCATCCAGACCGGCGGTGTCTATCACCGCTACGGGCCCGATCGGCAATAGCTCCATACTCTTGATCACAGGGTCTGTCGTCGTGCCTGCGTGACTTGATACCAGGGCAGTCTGCTGACCTGTTACAAGATTTATGAGGCTTGATTTACCGGCGTTCCTTCTTCCGTAAAACCCAATATGCAGCCTACTGCCCCTCGGAGTATCCTGAAGATCCATGCTGTCACCTCAGTATTATCGAATTTATGTCTATTTTTTTGCGCTGAAGACCGTTCTCCATCATAAAGCTCTGGGTACGGATCAGTTCTTCTATATCCGTCTTTCTAATGGAACTGTCAAAATCATACCATGGCGTCATCATCCTGACTCCCTCCATAGGAAGCCCTGTCTCTTTCTGCGTCATCTCTGCAGCTTTTTCAGGATTCTTTTTTATCCAGTCAAGAGTTTTCTTGTGAGCTTCCATGAACTTAGATATTGCTTTTGGGTAATTTTTCGCGAATTTACCTGTTGTGGCTATGACGATCGTTGCATCGAGAAGACCTTCACCATTTTTAAGCATGCGAGATCCTGTCGTCAGCGCCTTATATGCTGCCGGGCCTGCAAGTAAAGCAGCATCGACACTTCCTGTCGCCAGTGCGTTAGCCCCTGAAGAGAGGTCCATCTGTACGAATTCCACATCTTCAACGGACATTCCCTCTTTATCAAGAGCAGAGGCGAGGAGCTGATGCAGTATCGTTCCCTTTGGGCCTGCCACTTTCTTGCCTCGGAGATCCTTCACTCCTTTTATCGCAGGATCTTTCACAACGATCATGAATGCCTTCGGAGCTCTCGAATATATACCTATGATCCTCAGGTCAAGTCCTTCTGAAGCTGCAAGGATGGCTGATGTCGAACCGAGACAGCTTGCTATTCCTATTTCTCCGGCAGCAAGTGCCGCAGTCTGTTTTGGCCCCTCTGTTAATTCAGGAAAAGAAAGATCAACGCCCTCATACGCTTTTTCGAACGTCATATTGTATTTGGCAACTATAGATGGAATATTCAAGGGAGCCTTTACATATGTAATACCTATTTTTTCGGGCATATCTGAGGCAAAAGATCCCGTTACCGCTACTGACAGCACAAGAAATGCAGCTAAAAATAATTTTTTCACAAAAATCTCTCCTTTTCGATTTAAATAAAATTTTATGTTAAGAGTCCCAAGACCGGACTTAGGTGCTCCTGCCTTTAGACATAACAGCCTTTACAGAGACGTACTTTATCTTGCCCAACTTTCCGGTCAGAGCACTTATTTCGTTGGGAGTGGCGTCAAGGACCAGAGATATAACGCTTACACCGCGCTCCCTGTAAGGAATACCCATCCTTCCCACTATGATCCCACTGTGTTCGTGGAGGACATCATTTACTTCTCTTACTGAATCCGGATCTTCAATTATTACGGCCGCAACTCCTATTCGAGTTTCTTCCATTAAATTTTCACCTGCCTCTAAAAATTAGTCGAAAAAAAAGAAGCCTTCCACTATGGGAAAGGCTTCTGACAGCGTCATTATCAATGACTTACGTCGACCCTTCCCTCTGCACGGAAAAATTACCCTGCAAACAGACAGTCCGTTTGTATAAATTGCATCCGCCCTACCGGAAGATCCGGCAAAGAGGAAGTTATAGGCACTATAATTGATTACTAAAAAAGTATAAAGGCTTTGTGATAAAAGAGTCAATGTTTACATGCTGTTTTGTTCATAGATTTCTCTTTTGTTCATATCAGACCAAATAATTAAAACAGAAGAATTATCCAAAAATTAAGATAGTTAAAAGCAACGCTTTTCCATGCTATAATTATAATCGTCTTAACTATTTGACAGTTTGCTTTTTCAACATGGCAGATGCAGTTCAAATGCAGGAATAAAATTAAAAATTCACCAAAATTCTGGGAGGTAGATATTATGTTGTGGAAATGCTCAGTTTGCGGTTACATTCACGAAGGCCCCGAAGCTCCCGAAAAATGCCCCAAGTGCGGAGCTCCGGCAGAGAAATTTACGGTTCTCTCAGAAGAAGAAGCTAAAAAAGTCCTAATGTCAGTCAGAACAAACGACATCCACATGGAGATCGTAAGGCTTACCAACAAAGTTAAGAGGCTTGCGGAAGAGGGAATAGAGATCAACCTCGATCCTCCCTGTGTAGCGCTATTCAAGCAGGCAGTTGAAGAAGCAACAGTGATCAAGCAGAGATGCAAAGCCGAGATCGCAGGCCATGTAAGCAGAGGCAAGTGGTAATATCCGGCTGACAAAGACTACTGATAGCGGGGGGCTTCCTAAAGGAAGCTCCTCTTTTTATTAATAAACATCTTCCATTTATTTTCCTTCTTTACTGTTATCATATTAGAGACAACTATTTTGCCAATTATTTGAAGGTGACCGGAATGTTTGATTATTTGATCAGAAAATTCATTACAGGCAACCAAAACCCCGAAGACCCCTCCGTCAGGAAAGACTACGGAGTTTTCTCCGGCATAGTCGGGCTTACTGTGAATATCATCCTAAGCCTTAGCAAGATAATTGCAGGGACAGTTTTCAACAGCATATCTGTGACCGCAGACGGCATAAACAATTTGTCAGATGCAGGCTCATCTATCGTTATCCTCATCGGCTTCAAAATGTCAGGTAAACCCGCCGACAGAGATCACCCGTTCGGACACGCCAGAATTGAGTACCTCACAGGCTTAATTCTCGGCATCGCCATATTCTTTGTAGGATTAGAAATTATAAGATCATCAGTAAATAAGATAATTTATCCCCGTCCTGCGAATTATTCAACAATAATTTTAATCATCCTCGGAGTTTCTATCGCCGCTAAATTATGGCTGAGCAGATTTTATGCAAGAATAGCAGAGATGGTCTCTTCTTCAACTATAAAAGCTGCTTCAGTAGACTCAACAAATGACGTCCTGGCAACATCCGCAGTGCTCGCCGGAGCACTCATCTCTAAATTCGCCGGATATGAAATTGATGGCTGGATGGGCATAGGAGTAGCAATCTTCATTCTCTATTCAGGAGTACAGATCCTAAAATCGATACTTGGACCCATACTGGGAGAAATGCCTGACCCGCAATTCGTCGATAGGATCGAAAAAAAGATTTTGTCATACGACGCAATATTAAACATACACGACCTTGTAATACACAATTATGGTCCTGAAGTATATTTTGCGACTGTGCACGCGGAAGTGGACGCTAACGAATGTTTCATAAAATCACATGGCATCATAGACTGCATCGAAAGGG
>JAAZCN010000034.1 GCA_012513245.1 Synergistaceae bacterium
GGTGCCGTCCTGGATCTCTGTCAGAAGCTGTTTCATTACCTTCTTTGATTCCTCGCCGATAACGCGCGGTCCGGCTATCATGTCGCCGTATTTTGCGGTGTCGCTTACTGAGTAACGCATCCAGCTGAGACCGCCCTCGAAAACCATGTCAACGATCAGTTTAAGCTCGTTGATGCATTCGAAGTATGCCATTTCAGGCTGATAACCTGCCTCTACAAGAGTCTGGTATCCTGCCTGCATTAGCTCGCTCACACCCCCGCAAAGCACAGCCTGCTCTCCGAAGAGGTCTGTCTCTGTCTCTTCACGGAAGGAGGTCTCGATGATCCCGGCTCTTCCTCCGCCAACACCAGACGCGTATGCAAGAGCAAATTCCTTTGCTTTGCCGGATGCATCCTGATATATTGCGATGAGGCAGGGTACGCCCTTTCCTTCTTTATACATATGACGTACCATGTGTCCCGGTCCCTTGGGCGCTACCATGAAGACGTCGCGGTCGGGCTCAGGAACGATCTGTCCGAAGTGGACTGCAAATCCGTGTGCAAAAGCAAGTTTTGCATCCTTCTTAAGGTTGGGGAGCACTTCGTTTTTGTATATCGAAGCCTGCAGATGGTCAGGCATGAGGAACATAACTACATCAGATTTTTTTGTAGCTTCTGAAACGGTACAGACTTCGAAGTCGTCTTTCTCCGCTGTTGCCTTTGATTTGCTTCCCTCGTGGAGGGCTACGATCACACTTGCTCCGCTGTCGCGGAGATTCTGTGCGTGTGCGTGACCCTGACTTCCATAACCGATTATCGTTATAGTCTTTCCATCGAGAAAACTAAGGTCTGCGTCGCGGTCGTAATATACTTTTGCCATAACAAAAACACTCCTTCTGTCCTGTTGGACATTTAAAATTATGTTATCTATTTATGCTTGGGTCTCTTTGAGGCCTCGTCACAACGATCATGAAAGTAAATTACTTGCTATAAAACTTGCTTCAACAAAATCTTCAGAGACAAAACCTGAGCGTGAAAGGGCCACCTGTCCGGAACCGGCTGTCTCTATTATTCCGTAGGGTCTGAAAGCTTCTATGCATGCGTTCATCTTTCCTTTGTCACCCGTTATCTCAAGTGTCACAGCTTCTATTCCCAAGTCTACGACCCTGCAGCGGAACACCTCTGCTGTCTGAAGAACATGAGGACGTTTGTCAAGGGGAGCCCTGACCTTTACAAGGGCAAGCCAGCGCTCTACAAAGGGGCCTTGTTTTGTAAGGTTTGTGACTTCTATTACCTCTATTAGTTTAAGGAGCTGTTTTCTGATCTGGTCATAAACACCCTCCTCACCCTCAATAACGACCGTAAATCTTGATACTCCCGGAGTATCAGTCTGCCCAACACTAAGGCTCTCAATGTTGTAGCCCCTTCGGTAGATAAGTCCGGCTATCCTCATAAGAACTCCGGGATTGTCTTCAGATAGGATGGTAAAAGTATTTTTCATATCATGTCCTCCTGTATTCTGATGATATAGACAAAAAAAAGACCGGGACCCTTGAAGGGCCCCGGTCCGAAAGTAACACGACGTTTAAGCGTCGGCCACCTCGGGGGACCCACTGCTAATAAGAAGTACTAGTACGAGAACCAGACTAAATATATTACGGATCAAACTGTCTTTTCGCATTTAATGTCCCACCTTTCGAGGTTTTGGCCTGCCCGCCAGGCGCTATGCTCTGACGTAATGGGCGACATAATACGACCATATCCAATAAATGTCAACCATTACCGTAAAAAAAGAAATATCTCTGTTTTGACGGTTTTAAATCTGATTTAAATCGAATATGGTCATAGAAAAAACTTGCAGGCATATATGGAATGCCGTAAAATGCAAGCTGGTTGCGTTTAATATGTAAGGGGTGGTTTTTTGAACGTTGAAAAAATGTTGAATGATGCGAAATTGAGAGCCACACACCAGAGAAAGGTCGTATTAAAACTTTTGGTGGAAAAAGGTTCTCCCCTCTCCCATAGTGAGATATCCTCTATTCTTGTCGAACCCCTCGATAAGGTCACGCTGTACAGGACCCTGCAGACCCTTAAAGATGCCGGCATAGTACATCAAGTCCAGGGGCCGGACGGAATATGGCGCTTCTGCGCCCATGACCCGGAGTCAGAGGGCTGTCCCGGAGATCACCCGCATTTTCTTTGCCTGCACTGCGGAAAAATGTTTTGCCTTAAAGATCAGCGGCTTCCCAGAGTAGAGGTTCCGGAGGGCATGACAGTTGAGGGCAAACAGCTTGTTGTATATGGGTGCTGCAGTGAATGCAGCCCTGAAAAGGAGATCAGATAAATATGAAGATAACTGTAATTCCCCTTGAGGAGGCCATTGGCAGACCGCTTGCACATGACCTTACACAGATAGACGCTGTGAATCACAAAAAATCAGCTCGTTTCAAAAAGGGACAGGTAATAACAGAAGAAGACATCACCACATTGAAAGATATGGGCAGGGAAAACCTCTCTGTAATGGAAATGATGCCCGGAGAGGTCCATGAAGATGATGCCGCGATGCAGCTCGCAGAGGTACTTTGCGGAGACAACTTAAGTGTCACTCCTCCTGAAGAGGGCCGCTGCAACCTCGTTGCGACCAGTTCAGGCATACTTTTGTATCTTGCGGAGACAGTCAACAAGGTGAATCAGGATCCCGACTGGGTACTTTCAGCATTGGCGCCGCACCGCCCGGTACTGAAAGGACAGACGGTCGCGGGTTTTCGCATAAGGCCTCTTGTAATAGAAGACTACAGGGTCGAACGGGCAGTGGCGGTTGTAAGGGGAAGCAAGCCTTTCGAAGTGCTCCCCTTTAGGGACCTAAAAGTAGCAGTTGTGACCACGGGCAAAGAGATCGTGGACAAAAGGGTACAGGATGCTTTCAGGCCCAAGCTGGATGAGAAGCTGAGCAGGCTCAGCGGCAGCGTTATAGGGCAGTCATTCTGCACAGATTCACTTGAACAGATAGCCGAAGCGATCAATAAATTCCTCGATGAGGGTGCCAAGGTAATAATATGCACCGGAGGTATGAGCGTAGACGCGGACGACAGGACACCGGGTGCTATACGCTCAGTGTGCAGGAAGATATCTTTCCAGGGATCCCCTGCTCTGCCGGGAGCAATGATCATGCTTGGGTATGCCAAGTCACCTGTCGATGGAGAAGATGTGGCGGTAATAGGAGCACCTGCCTGTGTTGCTTTTGATGATAGGACAGCGTTGGACAAGCTGCTGCCCTTTGTTTTTGCAGGCATAGAGCCGGGTGATCTTGTAAGAAGATGGGGTGTGGGCGGACTTTGCGAACACTGCCCGGTCTGCCATTATCCTTCGTGCTCTTTTGCGGCAGGAAGCTGATAAGTTTTTTGACCAAAAGCAGCCTTGCCTGCTCCAAGTTTTCAGAGAATTTTTAGTAAAGGAGCTTAAAATATGGACAGAAATCTTTTGGCTCTCATAAACAGTGAGATCGAAGCCGGTGATTATGGGGTGCTTTGCACAGTTACCGAGGAATCAGGCTCAACACCCAGAAGCAAAGGCGCTTCCATGTGGGTACGCAGAGATGGAAGCATCAGCGGCACTGTCGGCGGTGGACTGATGGAATTTGAAACGATCAAAAAGGCAGAAGAGCTTCTTGTTTCAGGTGATACTGTGCTTGTTTGGAAAAAGGAGCTTACAGAGAAGGACGGAATGCTCTGCGGAGGTTCAGCCACCATCTATATGGAAGTGATAGGACGAGAAGATGAGCTTGTCATCCTGGGTGCCGGACACGTTGGAAAGGCTGTTGCGGAGGTCGGAGCTTTTGCAGGATTCAGGGTCACAGTATGGGATGAGAGAGAAGAGTTTGCTAACAGCAAGAATATCCCCTGTGCTCGAACAGTCGTCTGTCCAATCGAAGATATATACGACAACGGGATAACTTTCCACGAGAGAAGCTATGTTGTTATAGTGACCCGCGGACATACCCTCGATGCAGAGGCAGTGGCGATAACGGAGAAAAAACCCGGTGCCTATTATGGGATGATAGGTTCGCGCTCAAAGATAGCGTCGATAAGGAAGATGCTTATTGCAAGAGGTGTATCACAGGAACATCTTGATCGGATACGCCAACCTATAGGACTTCCGATAAAAGCGGAGACTCCCGAAGAGATCGCTGTTTCTATCCTTGCTGAGATCATCGCGGTGAGAAGAGGCGGGGACCTGGAGGATCTTAGGAAGGTCGATCAGACGAAATAAATTGAATAACTCAACTTTCCCACCTATTGTTACTAGTGGATTTAAAACTTCTATTTCTCGTTTTCTCTGTACATTTATTTTGACACAGAGGGGAGTCGGTTGGGGAGTCAGTTGCAAATCGATTGCAAATCAATTGTTAAACCTCAAAAACGACCCTCTTTGCCATCCCCAACAGGACAATTGTGAAACTGCGACCAATACGGTCGCGTGAAGTTGCGATTACATCGCCGGGAAGCAGTTGTAGAGGCGGTCAAACGATTGTTATTAAAAAGAGCGGATGAAACCCCCTATCCGTCATCCCCGTATACTCCTGAGCCGGGGGGGCTTGTCCTAGCAGTTAGTCATAGCGCAAGTTCAAAATCACTCGTTTGCCGAGCTCGATTTTGTCCGCACCCCCAGCGCACTCGAAATGGTTCGAGCACTATTGTTGATCTAATATGTTTTTATGACGGAAAACGACCCTATCAAAAACATGTGGGAAAGTTGAGTGAATAAGTATGTAAAGGGGGGAACCCGTATGAACGGTTCCCCCCCTTATATATTTTCTTATTGGGGCTTCAGGCTGTTGCTTTATTCGATCTCAGCGAGCTCCTCTATCGTTATCTTTTTATAACCCTTTGGTTTCGAGAAAAACTCCACAGGCGGTCTGCCCAGTTTGATGTTCACGTATTCGTAAGATGTCATCCCGTCGAGAGACGCGGTCTTCACAGGTACGGGGAAGTTGTCCCTGTACCATTCATAATACTGGTCTTTGCTCTCTCCTTTGTTGTATTTTACTGTGACAAGGAATTTTTTCAGCCTGTAGCTGTCGACGATTTCGTTCTCGATAAATTCCTTTGAGAGATCGCCTGTGTTTGTTTCATGAGCACCGGCGTAATTTTGTTTGGACTCACCAAGATATGGCTGTTCGACGTATTTTCTGATCTTTGGGAATATCAGCCATATCACTTTTTTATCGTGCCTGGTGACTACGATCTCGTCGCTTCCCTCAAGTTCATATCGCATCATGTTTTCTGCTACAAAGATCTTTCCCCTCTGCTCTTCGCCATTGTCCTTCTCAATAATAAGCGCGCTGAATTCAACGGCATCCGATGACCATGAGCTCGTTGGGATCATCAGGTAAAAAAGCACCAGTGCAAGTATAAATAAACGACGCATCATGGTATCACCTTTTCAGTATGGATTTGGAATTGATTATACAGGTATGATTACTGACCGTCTTGTGTATATTCAACGGTTTGTCGGTCGGCATAATACTTGCGGCTGGTCACCTTGTGCTCGTTATCATCTAGGGATCCTGAACAGCTCAGCTGGCTCAGCTGGCTTCGATGACTTCTGAGAGCTCCCTGACAAAGGTTCCCGGAGCCATTTTCGGAAGCTTTTCCACCGTCAGGAATACTCCATCCATATATATATCGCTGGTATGGTCTTCTACCGAGATCCTGATTATTTCGTCTTTTCTGCCAAGAAGCACCTCATGTTCAGAATATGGCCCCGGCCATGGCAGGCGCTGAGAAATCACAGGGACTCCTGCTATTTTCGCGCCCAATACCCCCGGGTAGACCTCTTTGCTGTCCACAGCCATGGAATCTCCGGAGAATGATTTTGCAAGGCTTGCTGCAGTTCCGCTTGGCGCATTCGCCATTCCTGGAAAATGGCGGTCGATTATGCTTATGTATGGATAATATTGACGTACTTTTTTGATAAAATCACTGACAAGGCTTATTCCGAGGCCATAATTAGGTATCACCGACCAGCGAAGTCCCTTTTCCTTCACTTCTTTGATGAATGGTTCCAGGTCATCGTCCGTCAGTCCGGTCGTCCCTATTACAGCGTTGAGTCCCTCTTCTGCGTAGATCTTTAGGTTTCCCGGGAGTACCGGTGTTGCAGAAAAATCTATAACTATGTCAGGCTTTGAAGCCTCGATCCCGGTTTTAAGTTCGTTGGTAGCAATTACCCCTATTGGCCCGATCCCGGCGATCTCTCCGAGATCCTCTCCCGTCTCCTTGCACCAGCCGCCGACAAGCTCCGCCCATTCTATCTTTTGTATAGTCCTCACAAGGGTCTTGCCTACGTTGCCTGATGCGCCCGAAATAAAAATTTTCATCAATATTCCTCCTGTCTCTTTCTGGGATGATACAGAACTACTATAATTTTAGCCTATAAGCAAGTATAGTTTAAGTAGAGAAAAACCGCATGGCGAAGGAGGTCCGCAATAGAATGAAAACATTTTTCAGCTACACTTACGACGGTGTCGGAAAAATTGAGATAGGAACGGAATCAGACAGCATAACCGATGTACATTTTGCAAAGTCTTTCGTGCCTCCGACTGAGTATAAAAAGGGGGAAACACCTCTTCACAGTAAGGCGGCTAAGGAGCTAAGCGAATATTTTGAGGGCATACGTAAGGTCTTTGACCTCCCCCTTGCGCCTGTGGGAACAGATTTTCAGATAAGATGCTGGAAAGCTCTCCTGCAGGTGCCCTATGGGGAGACCCAAAGCTACGGTGATATCGCCCGCGCGGTCGGAAGCCCAAAAGGCTTCAGAGCTGTTGGAATGGCAAACAACAGAAATCCGATCTCTATAATCATTCCCTGCCATCGCATCATCGGGGCAGACGGAAAACTTGTCGGCTTCGGCGGCGGGCTGGATATAAAGGAATTTTTGCTGGAACTGGAAAAAAAACATGCCGGTTCTTGAATACGGGGAGAGGGAACTTTCCTCTCTCGCGCGAAAAGACAAAAAGCTTGGAAACCTGATCGAAAGCACGGGATATCTGAAATTAGAAGTCAGTGAAGATCTCTTTGACTCGCTGGTAGGTTACATTGCAACGCAGCAGATATCCAACAAAGCTGCGGAGACTGTCAGAATGAGGATAACTCAAAAATTCGGGATCGTTACACCGGAAAAGACAGCATTACTTCCCGATGAAGAGATCAAATCCGTCGGTATATCAATGAGAAAGGCGCAGTACATAAAAGGATTAAGTGAAGCTGTCCTTTCAGGGAGTCTTGATATAGAGAGCCTTGCCGCCCTGCCTGACGAAACTGTGGCATCACGTCTTACTGCTATAAAGGGGATAGGAGATTGGACTGCAGAGATGTTCCTTATCTTCTCACTTGGGAGGATGGACATAGTAAGCTACAAAGATTTTGCTATCAGAAAAGGTATGATGTCGCTTTACGGTCTGAAGGAACTTGAGAAAGGTACCTTCGAGAAATACAGGAAGCGCTATTCCCCTTATGGGACGATAGCCTCTCTCTACCTCTGGCATCTATCTGAGAATGGAGGCCGAAAAAGCTGAGGGCGTCAAAGATACTCGGCTGCTATCTTTAACACCCTCAGCTTTATGGTCTTTCTGTAAAGATCAGGCCAGTGAAGAGAGTACTGAAGCTCTGCTCACAATGCCCTTGAGCTTTCCCCTGTCTCCGACTACTGCGATCGGAAACCTTGCATCTGCTGCTTTTTGTATTACGTCTTTGATCATCATTTCTTCCCCTGTTACAGGTATATTCTTTGTTAGTAAGGAAAAGAGGGGGAGCTTTTCCTGCCTTGCCTTGATAGCATTGTCCAAAGTTATGACTCCCAAGAACTTCATGTCGTCGCCTACTGCATATGCGCTTGAGACCTGATTTTCTCTCATCTCCATAACAGCACTTGCCGGAGAGACATTTTCCCTGACTATGCAATGAGGTTTGAACATGACATGTTTTACTTTTAGCACCATACTCATATCCGCCCCTTCGATAAAGTTACGGACATAGTCATCGGCAGGATTTGTTGACATTTCTTCCGGTGTCCCGGACTGTATTATCCGACCGTTATGCATTATTGCGACCCTGTCGCCAAGCTTAAAAGCCTCGTTTATGTCGTGTGTTATGAAGATGATAGTCTTTTCAAGCTTTCTCTGGATCGAAAGCAACTCAAACTGCATCTCCCTTCGCACAAGGGGATCCAGAGCTGAAAAAGGCTCGTCCATCAGCAACATATCAGGGGAATTGACCAGGGCCCTTGCTATCCCGACCCTCTGTTTCATCCCCCCGGAGAGGCTCGAAATGGGCTCGTTGTCCCATCCTTCAAGCCCTACCATCTTGATGAAATCCTGTGCCTTTTCAAAGCGTTCATTTTTGGGGACGCCTCTTACCTCAAGCCCGTAAACTACATTGTCTATTACACTTCTATGTGTGAGAAGGCCGAAGTTCTGAAAAACCATCGATACTTTGTCCCGTCTCAGACTTAGGAGCTCTTTACCTTTGAGTTTTTCGACATTCTGTCCTTCGAAGAGGATAGTTCCCGAAGTTGGCCTCAAAAGCTGGTTGAAACATCTTATTATGGTTGATTTGCCCGAGCCGGAGAGTCCGATTATGACGAATATTTCTTTTCTCTTAACTTTGAAAGATACGTCCCAGAGCGCAACTGCCGCACCTGTTTTTTTGTAGACCTCATCCTTGTCGAAGCCTTCTTTCATCATCTTGGTGGCTTCTGCCTTGTTTTTGCCGTATATTTTTACAACGTTTTTTGCTTCCGCAATGTAATTTTCGGTCATCATTCAGACACAGCCTCTTTCTTTACCATGCCCTGGGTCAGCCGGTCAAGTATGATCGCAATGATCACTATTGCTATACCGGGCATAAGAGCTTTGCCCATTTCAGTCCTGTTTGTTGCAAGCAATATCTCCATACCCAGGCCGTTTGCACCGATAAGGGCGCATGTAACCACCATAGACATCGCCATCATGATCGTCTGGTTGATACCAGCCATTATAGAAGGCAGTGCCTGCGGGATCTGTACTTTCGTGAGAAGCTGTATTTTGGTCGATCCAAATGAAGAAGCTGCCTCTACCATTTCTTTATCCACGTGGATTATCCCCAGATTCGTCATTCTGACCATTGGTACTACGGCATATATCGTAGTTGCTATCAGAGCCGGGGTTTTACCGGGACTGAACAGGATGACCGCCGGTACAAGATAGACGAAGGCGGGCATGGTCTGCATAAGATCCAGTATTGGCCTCACGATCATGGAAGTTCTTTTGCTCATTGCCACCATTATCCCCATTGGGAAGCCCATGATAATTGAAAGGAAGACAGCTACTATTACCATGCTGATCGTCTCCAGCATGTTGTCCCATAGACCGCACATGCCCACAAAAAAGAGCATTGCCGCATACATAGGACCTACATAAAGCTTTTTGCTGACTCTCCAGCCCAGATATGCAACAATAAGGATCATAACGGGCCAGGGGATCGCTTCCAGCAGAGAGTTTATTGAGTTAATTGAAGCAATGATCGCTGATTTTATCAGCCTCAGTGTCTCCCTGTTCTCCCTGCTGAAGGCTTTTACAGCTATGTCGATAGCTTCCCCGCTTCCTATTTGAAGACTTTCGGGGAACTTATACAGAAATTCCATTTAAAGACCTCCCTAATCTTGATTTCTATTATTTCACAGGGAAGTTTTAGAGAATGGCTCTTACCCTATCGGCCCTTTCTTTGGGCAACCATTGGTCAAGCAGGTGATCATTGGTCTTAAGTAGCCATTTCGCAGTTTCCGTGTGGCTGACTTTGTTTTCGTCAATATATGCCAGAGCCTCGGATATCAGCTTGCTGCCTGTTTTGTATTTTTTGAAGAATTCAAGCAGATCAGGAGCTTTCTTTGCAAAATATTTGCTGCTAACTATCTTAAGTTCCTGGGACGGGAATTCGCTGCCTCCCTTTAAGTAAAGCTCCTGGGTGGTGTAGGGTTCATCCTCAAGAAGTACGATATCCAGTTTTCCTGCGACCCAGGTAGGTTCATAACAATATCCCACCCATGGTTCTCCTAGATTGTACGCCGATACGAGGGTTGCAAAAATCGTGGCTTCGCTTCCGAGACGCGCGTAGTTGTAATTTTTGTCCAGCCCGTAAAGCTCATATTTACTATGGAGTATTCCGTCAGCCAGCCATCCGGGAATGGCGCCGTAAATCTTTCCCTTGTTCTTATCTTCGTCATCCCGGAATACGTTATGGTATTTTGCCAGATCCTTTACCGTTTTAAGGTCAGGAGCTAAAGGCTTTATGCCGCGTTTCGCATCCCCTTCGATGACGTACCTTGGGACATAAAGTCCCTGCTTACCGTCCGAAGCCAGAATTCCAACGTTCACAATGTCTCCGTTCGCAACGTCTTTAGGATATGTAGCAAAGTTGTCAGTCCAGCTTTCGATATCCACGTCCACGTCTCCGGCAATTATTGCCTGCCAGTTCATAGTTGTAGAAGCTGTCGACATTTTTATTACGTAACCATCGTAGGCGTTCTCAACGATCAATCTGGCTATTTCGTTGTGAAGTCTCTGACTGTCCCATCCATTATCCGTTATCACTATCTCCGTTAACTCCGTTTTAGCTAATGCCTGTACCGGCATTGCACAAACAAAGACCATTAGAAAAATTAAAAGCACACTTTTAGTTATTGTTTTATTCATCTGAATCCTCCCAGAAATTTTATAGCAACCTCCCCATTGTTACATAAAGTTGTTACTTTTTCAAGCTAAAAACCGATAATCGGCAATTTTAATAGCCAATAAAAGTTTTTTGCTTTGTTTTGCTTTGTTAATAATCAAAGGCCTCTTTTATCTGGAGAGTTTGAAGAAAATGTTTGACCCTTGCGTAGCTGCCTTCATCCCCTACAAAATAAAGTACATCCCCATCTTCCAGTACAGTAGCACCACCGGGTGAAAGGATAAGATTTTCCTTTTTCTTTATGGCCACGACTGTTGCAGAGGTTGACTGCCAGAAGCAAAGTTCCGATACTTTTTTCCCAAGAGAGGGCAGGTTTCCTTCCAGTGTGACCTCAAAGGGAATAAAGGGGTTTGTCGCACGAAAACGTTCTGTCAGGTCAACGAGCATTTTTACCTGTTTCTTCAGTTCTGCTGTCTCACTCATCTGTCTTTCTACCTTTTCAAGGATGCTGTTTTTAAGGTGCGAAAGAGTCTTTGCCTCCCGTTTCCTTGATATGAAGAGCAGTGCGTTCTCCCGAGATTTCACTGTGACGCCGCTGCCCTTCTCAGCCTCTACTATTCCAAGTTCCGCAAGCACGCATACTGCCTTTCTCGCTGTCTCTGATGAGACCTGATACTGAGATGCGAGGGAAGAGCGCGCGAAAATCTTATCGCCGACCTGATAGTCGCCTTCGGCGATCCTTGATGCTATGTCAGAAGCAAGCTGCTGGTACCTTGCCCCATGACCCAAACTAGGGCTCATTAAAAATACTCCCCTCTGTTTTATCTTATATTTGCGTAAAACTATTTCACCTGATCTACAGGGGAAGTTTTTAGAGAACAGCTCTCACTCGCTCTGCCCTCTCCTTGGGCAGCCATTCGTCGAGTAGGTTCTTGTGAGTTTTGAGTAGCCATTTCGCCGCTTCCGTGTGACTCACTTTTTTCTCATCAAGATATGCCAGAGCTTCGGAAATCAGCTCGCTGCCTGTTTGGTATTTTTTAAAGAATTCAAGCAGATCAGGAGCTTTCTTTGCAAAATATCTGCTGCTCACTATCTTAAGCTGCTGAGACGGAAAGGCGCAGGCTCCTTTTTTGAAAAGCTCTTTGCTGTAGGGTTCGTCTTCAAGAAGCACAATATCCAGTTTTCCGCTGACCCAGGTAGGTTCATAACAATATCCCACCCAAGGCTCGCCCAGGTTATATGCAGATACGAGTGATGCGAAAAGAGTGGCCTCGCTTCCAAGGCGCGCGTAGTTATAATTTTTGTCGAGCCCGTAAAGCTCATATTTGTTATGGAGTACTTCGTCAGCCATCCAGCCGGGAATGGAGCCGTAGATCCTTCCCTTGCCCTTGTCTTCGTCATCCGGGAAAACGCTGTGGTACTTTGCCAGATCCTTTACTGTCTTAAGATCGGGCGCTAAAGGTTTAATGCCGCGTTTGGCATCTCCTTCGATCACGTATCTGGGAACATATAGTCCCTGTTTGCTGTCAGGAGCCAAAATTCCGACGTTCACAATGTCTCCGTTTGCAACGTCTTTCAGATATGTAGCCACGTTGTCAGTCCAGCTTTCGATATCCACGTCCACATCACCGGCTATTATTGCCTGCCAGTTCATAGTTGAAGAAGCCGTCGACGTTTTGAGTACATATCCGTCATACGCGTTCTCAACGACTATCCTTGCTATCTCGTTGTGAAGTTTCTGGCTGTCCCATCCATTGTCCGTTACCACTATCTCCGTTTTAGCAAATGCCTGTACAGGCATTGCGCAAACGAGGACCATTAGAAAAAATAAAAAAGCTCTTTTCAATGTTTTATTCATTTATATCTCCCCCCGCTTATTTGTTTGTAACACCCCCATTCTTGCACAAAGTTGTTGCTTTTTCAAGCTAAAAACCAGTAATAAATAATATCTATAGGCAAGATGCGGTTTTTTTCTTTGCTTTGTTAACAATCAAAGGTCTCTCTTGCCTGAGGAATTTGGAGGAAACATTTGACCCTTGAGTGATCGCCCTCGGCGATCCTCGATGCTATGTCTGAAGCGAGCTGCCGTTAGCTTGACCCATGTTCTGACCTAGGGCTCAGGGAAAAACTCAATCTGTTTTATCTTAATTCGTGTAAGGCTATTTTTTCTGTCGGCAAATATTTTTGATCTCAACAATTGCGTCAAATTGTATCAGGATCGTATCCAATTGCATCCGATATATATAAAATTGCTTGCAA
>JAAZCN010000202.1 GCA_012513245.1 Synergistaceae bacterium
GTTATAGGCAAAGTCACTCGCTTCCCTATCTCAAAGCGCACTCGAAATGGTTCGAGCACTATTGTTGATCTAATATGTTTTTATGACGGAAAACGACCCTATCAAAAACATGTGGGAAAGTTGAGTATTTAAAAATAGAATACCACAATGTCTCAAACAGTGTATTTAAAAGGCATGAGATTGCATCTTGGTTTAAATAAAAAATGCCCTCATGGAAATATCCCTTTTTACCGGCGGGCATCCATAGGACACATTTTTAAATTGAACCGGTCTATTTGACCGGATGAAAGTTTTACTGGTGTCGAGGAGGGGAATTGAACCCCTAAGGGCGTTAGCCCACTGGATCCTGAATCCAGCGCGTCTACCAATTCCGCCACCCCGACATCTATTAAGTAAATCGATTGAATAAACCTTTAACGATGTGGATTTTATCAGCAAGTTCGATCTTTGGCAAGACGTTAGTTTTTGTGTAGTTTTGAGTTGGTTTTTATTGTTAGTTTTTATGTTACTCAAAATCGTCTCAAGATTCTTTTCCTTTGTTTTTTTGATTGTTAGGGTCAGACAACGATGTCCCAATATTCTGCCGCTTTATTATTCCCTGTTTTTTTGTGAACAAAAGTGAACAAATCATATAATTCAGGAATAAAAACAGTTCAATACTGCACACAATAGATATTTTATGTTAGAATTTTAATATTGGGGAAGACCAGTATTCTCTTCGTTGTGATATTGGTCTTAGATAAATCGTAACAATAGAATCAGGAGGGATTTTGTGTGAAAGTACTTCAGCTAAGAACGGAAAAATGCGTAGAGTGTGGAGAATGCATGTCCGCATGTTCCAAAGCGTGGTTCAAAGAAGACAATCCATCACTTTCCAGGATCAAAGTGGAAAACAAAGCCACCTATCCTAATATCAACGTGTGTAATCAGTGTGGAGCGTGCATAGAAATCTGCCCGACAAAGGCACTTGAACGCGACGCAAATGGGATAGTGCAGATACGTAAAGACAAGTGCACATCATGCCTTATGTGTGTGGGCTTCTGTCCCTCCGCGAGCATGTTCTTCGATGCTGCGAGACAGACCGAGCCTTTCAAGTGCATTTCCTGCGGCATCTGCGCCAAAGCATGCCCCACAGGAGCACTTGAGCTCATTACCACACCGGAACCTAAATAAGGAGGGCTGACAGAGATGAAAATAAAAGAGATGAAAGTTTTATCAGAATGGTCTTACGAGCCGGCTAAAATCCAGCGCGGATATGCCAACAATACTCTTTATGTAGGACTTGGAAATAAAGACGGCAAATATAAGTTTGAAAAACGCCCCGTTTCTGAGGACATGAAAGATAAATTCACCGGCGGACGCGGTTTTGGCCTAAAGCTTCTCTGGGATGCCGTAAATGAAGAGACCAAATGGGACGATCCCGAAAACGAACTTGTAATAGCAGGAGGTCCATTCTGCGGCATAACACAGTACCCCGGAACCGGAAAGTCATACACTGTATTCCTTTCTCCTGCAACAAAACAGACATATAACAGCAACGCCGGGGGATATTTCGGCCCATTCCTTAAGTTCTCGGGATTTGATGCCCTTGAGATCCAGGGAAAAGCAGAGAAACCTGTAGTAATTTTTATTGATGGAGATAATTTCAAAGTTCAGATATTGGAATCTACTCTCGATGAAGTAAACGCATACTACATCTCTGAAGAGTTGCATGACTATTTTGCAAAAGACGAACAGGACAAACGCACAATATCTGTCATATCGACAGGTATGGCAGCAAAGACCAGCTATATAGTAGGGTTGAACTTCAGCTTCTATGACGTTCGCAGAAAAGCCGTAAGACTCAAGCAAGCCGGACGCGGCGGAGGCGGAACCGTTCTCTGCGAGAAAAATATTGCGGCAATAGTCGTGAAACGTACAAAGTTCACAGGAATTGAAAATGACCCTGTTGACATCGAAGCAATAATGAAAGCAGGAGCCAGCATTCACAAACGCATACACGACCATGACAACGATCAGTGCAAGATGCGTTCCGCCGGTACAGCTCATCTCATGGAGATAATGGATGATTATGAACTTCTTCCCGTCCACAACTACAAGTTCGGAAGTCACAAAGACATCGATAAGATCCACTCAGATAGATACATCGAGCTTTTCAGCCAGGGAATGGCTGACGGCTGCTGGTACGGATGTTCGCTTGCCTGTGCAAAAGCCGTTGACAACTTCCCTCTCCAGACTGGTCCCTGGAAGGGCAAGGAAGTCGTAGTAGACGGACCTGAATATGAGAACGCTGCAGGTCTTGGTTCCAATATCGGCGTGTTTGATCCTCTCTGGACTATAGAGGCTAACTTCTACGCTGATTTCTACGGTCTGGACACCATTTCCCTCGGAACAGGGATGGCATGGGTATGCGAGTGCTATGAACTTGGACTGATAAACAAAGAGAACACTCATGGCCTCGAACTCAAATTCGGCAACAAAAAAGACCTGATGGAGCTGATACACCGTATTGCCAGAGGAGCTGACGATTTTGCGATAGCAACAGGCTGGGGCATCGAAGCCGCTCGTGAGTACTATGCTAAGAACTACGGTGCAGACCTCGAAGTAATGAAGAAGATAGGGATGGTCGGTCAGGGACTGGAAGCCTCCGAATACAGATGCCAGGAATCTATGGCTCAGTGGGGTGGATACTTCCTTACACTGAAGGGACCGCAGCATGACGAAGCATGGCTCATATTCATGGACATGGTCAACAAGCAGCTCCCGACATACGCTGACAAGGCTGAAGCCCTGTATTTCTTCCCCAATTTCCGCCTATGGTTCTCGCTCCACGGTCTCTGCAAACTTCCATGGAACGACATCGAACCCATAGACAACAGTACAAAATATAAGGGCATCGAAGCTGCCAAGGTACCTGAGCACCTTCAGAACTACCTGACAATTTACACCGCCATCACAGGCAAACCGCTAGACAGGGATGGAATGATCTTCCAGTCTGAAAAGGTCTACAACTTCGAACGGATATTTAACCTCCGCATGGGCAAAGGAACTTCTAAATTCCATGAAGCGCCTGATCGCGGTCTCGGTCCCGTTTGGGAAGACGAATGGATGGCCAGGGCAGATTACTTTGACGCCAAACTCAAGGAGTTCGGCGAGGAAATCGAAGGCAAATCTGTCAAAGAGAAAATCACCCTTCTCCAGAAACATCGCCGTGCCCAGTGGGAGCAACTCAAGCTTGCTGTTTATAAACGCCGTGGATGGAACAAGAACGGCATTCCGACGATGAAGACAGTTAAGCGTCTGGGCATCGACTATCCTGAAGTGGTAGCCCTTCTTAAGAAACACCTCAAACCGGAAGACGAGTTCGAGGATGCATAGGACAGTAATATAAATGATAACGGTAAACGGGAATCAGTCTGAGTGGGAAGAAGGTCTCACAGTAAAGGAACTCCTTGCAAGAGAGAATTATACTTTCAGGATGATTTCTGTGTGGATCAACGACCAGCCGGTCGAAAAAAAGGAATATCCAACTCGACTGATCCCTGACGGAGCAAACGTACAGGTAATACACAACATCAGCGGAGGTTAGCGAACTTAATTGACTCCGAAGCAGACATAGCTTAAGAGGAGAGAGACGGGAAATTTTCCGTCTCTCTCCTCTTATTTTGGGAAGCATATCAATTGGAGTTAGGTTTCTTATATATCCTTATCCACTTCTTCAAATTCTTTTTTTCGAGGATCTCTTTGTCAAATATTTCTGTGCGGGACGCAAGAAGCATACAGAGCGGTATGCCAAGCCCAAAACAAATAGCTGCCTGGCTGATGCCTATATAGGTAATCGAGTAAAGTACGGGAGTCTCAGTTATCATACCAAGGTATGTACCTACTGCCAGCGCGTTTATGACGACAGGCGGAACGGCAGCGAGCCATATCCCGGGCATTTTATACGTGAGCCATGCGGCAGCCAGTGTCGCTGCGCTTCCTATCACTATATCTACCAGACCAAACCCTCCTGCAATGTTTGAAAGGAAACAGCCGATGAAAAGCCCCGGGATCGCCTCGGGCATCAAAAAGGGAAGCAGCGTTAACGCCTCTGCGACCCTGAACTGGAGAGGGCCGAATGAAAGCGGAGAAAGAGCTACGGTAAGGGCAGCATACAAAGCAGCGATCATTCCGGATACGGCAATTTTTCTTATCATTACAAAAAACTCCTGACAGCCATAGAATGTTGGTATTATAACCCTCTTAAAGCTATAATGACCGCAAAACAGAGCAACAAATACATTCTAATGGAGGTACTCACCAATGAACATTACAATGCTGGGCGCAGGCAGCTTTGGAACAGGCATGTCAAAACACCTTGCCGACCTTGGGCATAACATACTTATGTGGACGATAGATAAAGAACAGTCAGAATCGATCAACAACAATGGCAGAAACACTTTCTGCTTCCGGGATACCATTCTGCCAAAATCGATCAAATGTACGCTGGACATGGATCAAGCACTGAATCATTCAGATCGTGTCATCATGGCGATACCTACCCAATTTGAACGGGAGGTATGTCAAAAAGTCGCAAAGTCCGGCAAAAAGGATATTCACATGCTCAACCTCGCCAAGGGGATAGAAATAAGCACTGGATCACTGCTTCATAAGGTACACGAAGAAGAATGTCCTGAAAATATTTATTCGGCCCTCTCAGGCCCCAGCCACGCGGAAGAGGTACTGATCGGCTGCCCGACTGCCGTTGCACTTGCATCCTTTCACGAAGGAGAGGCAGCCATCTGGCAGAAAATCCTGACCGGCAACAATTTCCGTGTATACACTGCTGATGATGTAATAGGCCTTGAGGTCGGAGGAGCAACAAAAAATATTTATGCAGTCGCAGCGGGGATCTCAAAGGCCATGAGCCTCGGTGACAACGCTCTGGCGGCAATAGCATGCCGGGGACTGGCAGAGATAATGCGTTTCGGAAAAAAGCTCGGAGCATCACCAATGACCTTCTCAGGACTCGCAGGCGTCGGAGACCTTATGGTCACATGCTACAGCATGCATTCAAGGAACTTCAGACTTGGACTGGCAGTCGGAAGCGGCAAGACACTCGACGAAGCTGCAAAAGAACTCGGGCAGGTGGCAGAAGGAGCTTACACAGTCAGAGCGGTCATCGAAAACAGCAAAAAATTTGATGTGGAAATGCCCCTTGCCGAAGGCGTATACAGGATCCTCTACGCAAATGAATCCCCGGAAAAAATATTAAGGGAGCTCTTTTCAAGGCCATTGAAGGCTGAACAGCTTTTCTGAGCGGTCAAACGATAGTCAAACAGTTGTCAAACAATGGTCAAACGATAGTAAGAGCGGAGAATTGCGGCGTAGGTCAAGCCGCGGAGAATTCGCGTCCTTCGGCCGCTGGAGAATTTGCTCGCTTCGCATCGCGGGGAATTGAGTCTTAAAGTCTTGTTCCCCGTCGTCCCCGAGCGCCTCAATCAGGAGAATGCCGTTTCCTTCTAAGGAAACATTTAAAAACTCCTTAGCATTCGAACTATTTCGAGTGCGTTTCGAGATCGGGGATCCGGTGGCTTTAAATCCTTGCTATAACTAGCTTTTTAGGGCCTAAACAAAAGTCGCTGGATTCCCGTTTAGAAGCGTCCGGGAACGACGAAGATGGGGTGTACCAGAATGCCAATGGCCGGGGACGCCTGTGATTTTGGTTCTTACGATAGCTTAGCGACTGCTTAGCTACCGCTCAGCAATTGCTCAGCAGGGTTTTTTAATCCTTCAAGAACAACCCCAGCACCTCGTTCAACGATGATACTCTGACGGTTTCCATGGGGTATTCATCTTTCGGGCTTCTTCTGCTTATCACAGCTTTTTTAAAACCTAGCCTTGAGGCCTCTTTCAGTCTCATCATAGTTCTTCCGGCGGGCCTTACCTCTCCGGCAAGTCCGACTTCTCCTATGAAGCACACATCTGTGGGGAGGGGGATATCTTTCAAGGTTGACGCAAGAGAGACACATACGGCAAGATCCGCTGCGGGGTCCCTCAGAGTTAGGCCTCCTGTTATATTTAGATAGACATCACTTGTTCTTGAGAAAACGCCGGACCTCTTTTCGAGGACTGCAAGCAGAAGCTGCAGTCTGTTAGTCTCTAGTCCCCTTGAAGTCCGTTTGGGGTAAGGGAAGGGAGAATTGCAGGCAAGAGCCTGTATTTCCGCCGCCAGCGACCGAGATCCTTCAAGCACCATGGAGATCGCGACACCGGAGCTACCGAGGTCGGTACCGTCCCAATAAAGTCTGCTGGGATCCAGCACCGGGGAGAGTCCCTTGTCTGACATCTCAAATATTCCAAGTTCGTCCGTACTTCCAAAACGGTTCTTCTCAGCTCTTAGCAGTCGGTTGGGAGAGTTCTGTTCTCCGGAAAAAAGAAGTACTACATCGACCATGTGTTCGAGCAGCTTGGGTCCCGCTATCTGTCCCTGCTTTGTTATATGCCCTACGATGACAGTGGGTATTTGGCAGTTTTTAGCCATTTCTACGGCCATGGAAGCTACTCCCCTGACCTGAGTGGGAGATCCTGCCCAGCCGTTCTCCATGTCTGCTCTGAAGGCCTGCACACTGTCGACAACTACAAAATCATATTCTTCCGCAGCTTTCAGACATGAAGCAAGGTTATCCTCGCAGAGAAGATAAAGGCCTTCCGGCATCAGGCCAAGTCTTCTTCCTCTGAGAGCAAGCTGTCCGGAAGATTCTTCTCCTGAAATATAAAGGACCTTTTTGCCGTTTTGCGCCATCTTTGCGCACACCTGAAGCAGAAGGGTCGATTTGCCGACTCCGGGCTCTCCTCCAAGCAAGACAACTCCGCCCGGGACCCAACCGCCTCCAAGCACCCTGTCCAGCTCTCCGATACCTGATAGAACTCTTTCCTGTTCTTCAACATCAAGTCCGCGAAGAGGAGATGCAGCCTTTGCGGATGCCGGGCTTCCATCCTTCGTCATAAGGATAGGCGCTTCCTCTTCCATGCTTCCCCACACACCACACTTAGGACATTTGCCCACCATGGTGAGACTTACATATCCGCACTCGGCGCACTTAAATCTATTCATTTCTTTTTTTGCCATATTTACATCCTCCGTATAGAGAATATCAGAGCGTTGATCCAACTACAAGTGATATAATAGCGCGCAAACCACAAAAGAGGTAATATATCACCGTAATAAGGGATGAGGTGGCACTTTGTTTTATTTTTACCTGTCAGCGATATTGACACTCGCTATATTTGTAGCGGCCGGTACCTTCATAGGCACAGGAACATCCGATCCAAAAGATTACTCACTTGGCAGCAGAAGATTTTCTACTGCGGGAGTCACAGGTATACTTCTCGGTGCTTTGGTAGGTGGCGCTTCAACGGTCGGTACGGTACAGATGGCTTACAGCCACGGGATGACAGCTGTCTGGTTCACGCTGGGGGGCGGTATCGGCTGTCTCCTTCTGGGCCTGAGGTTCGCTGTTCCGTTGAGAAACTCTAATATCACGACAGTCGCCGATTTCCTTGCCAAAAGCTACGGAGGAAAAGAGAGCCTTTGTGGAAAGTCCATTTCATTAACAGCGACCATTTCATCAACTCTTGGCACCTTCATTTCGATATCGGCACAGTTTTTGTCATGCATAGCACTGTTAAAGGGTCTTTTTCCGATCTCTTCATCCGCAGCATCACTTCTGGCCGGTCTTTCGATAATTGGCTTTATTGCTGTAGGAGGTTTGAAAAGCTTCAGCACTTTGGGCGGAGCAAAGATCGTACTGCTGTATTTTGTCCTTCTGGCTTGCTTCGTTATGGCGATAGTAAACGGAGGGACTTTTAGTTTCGTGGCTTCACAACTCGGTCCTCTCCCCTGGTTTAACCCATTTGGAAGGGGGTTCGTACCTGAGATCGGTTATTTAGCCTCTATGATAGTTGGAGTTTTCACCACCCAGATCTACATACAGGCACTTGCAGCGGCAAAAGATGCTCAGACAGCAAAAAAGGGTGCTTTCGCATCGGCTCTTCTGATGCCCCCGATGGGCTTTCTTGGTACCTGGATAGGACTATCTGTGAGAGCCAGAGGAATAGAAATGAAAGCTGACGAAGTCCTTTCATGGTTCATCATGGACTCTTTTCCTCCCTTGTTAGGGGGGGTCATCTGGGGAGGAATACTAATAACGGTGATCGGCTGTGCGTCAGGTCTTATTCTTGGAGTATCGACAAATATAGTCAAAAACCTTGTCCCTGAAAAATTTATACAAAAGCATAGAGAGAAAGAAATAATGATCCACCGTCTGGTAATAGGCGTGATTGTCGCAACAGCTGCATTAGCAGGGATAACCGGAGCCGGATCTATGATCCTGGAGTGGAGTTATCTGAGCATGGGACTTCGAGGGGCCGGCACCTTTCTGCCTTTCGCAGCAGCTGTTATGCGTCCTGATTCACTCACCCCAAGATGGGCGCTTGTATCTTCGGTAGCGGGACTTTCAGGAATGATAATCTGGGGCATAGCCTCTTTGCCGGGAGACCCTCTCTTCGCAGGTCTTGCTGTCTCGGCAGTGTGTGTATTTATAGGGATCAAATCAAAAAAACAGTGCATATAGAAAACAAGCCGGCACTCCTTCAATAGGCAAGAGTGCCGGCATTAAAAATTAGAGACTCAACTTATCTCTTATATCCTATTATGTTGCGAAGCAGGTTCTTTCTCCAATTCTGACCATTTTCGTCTTCGACACCGACTGTTTTTGAACCATCTATAACTCCTATAACTCCCCTGCCCTGCTCTGTCTCAGCGACAAGTACCTGCAGTGGGTTGGCAGTCGCTGCAAAGACACGACAGACTTCCTGCACATTTTTGATCCTGTCAAGAACGTTGATCGGAAATGCGTTCCTTAAAATAACGACGAAGACATGGCCTGCATTTATTGCACTTGCGTTCTCTATTGCTGAATTCTCAAGGTCTTTTTTGTTTCCGTCATGCCTCACAAGGCAGTCACCGGACGCCTCACAGAATGCGATCCCAAACTCGATCGAGGGCGAAGATGTCACGAGGGCCTCAAAAATGTCCTCAACTGTCTTGATGAAATGGCTTTGCCCTATTATGATGTTGCATTCCTCCGGTATCGTCAGTTGCTGTATATCTATGTTGATATTAGACGACATGATCTCTTACCTCCTCAACTCTTGATATTGACAAGTATATCAAAACCCATTCCTTTTGACCTGCCTGATCCTAAAAATTCATCATTTTGAAGCATGAAAAGGCCCCGTACGCAATAAGGCGACGGGGCATAAATATTTATTATTTTGATTCAGCTTATTTTTTCTTTTTCAGTTCGGCGATCACGTCGTCTGTGATATCTGTACCGCCGAAAAAGACCGCTCCCTTATCAACTACTACTGTTATCTTCTTGGTATTTGCAACTGTCCGTATCGCGAGGTTTATGTCTTTGAAGAGCGGTTCCATAAGCTTTCTCTCTTCGTTAGCAGCCTCTGTTCGTTTGTCCTGGAAGATCTGGCCTTTTTTCTTGTCGTCAGTCTCTTTATCGATGGCCACCTTAGCTTCTTCCTGTTTTTTGTTTGTCACAGCACTGACCTGTTTTTGTATCTGTTCAAATTTCGGATGCTGAAACATGATCTTCTGAGGATCGACGCATCCCATTACATCCTGAGCAAACGCCGCACCCGAGATATATAAAGAAAGGAAAAGTACGGCCAAAACACTTACTATGATTTTTCTTACTGAAAACATAATTCCTTTACCCCCTCTTATTGGTTCAAAAAAATGGAACATATTAAGTCCACTGGTGAATTTTACCTGTCAATATATTTAAAGTCCACGTATAATTGCGGAATAAGGAAATATCGGGAATATAAGCTTCGAAAGGCGGTGGACATAAATGGAATGCATAGCTACTTTTGACACTACTCACATGGCTCTTTTTTTTGAGAAATCCTGCAGAAGTGTGGGACTTAAAGTTAAGATCGTCCCTGTTCCCAGGGTGATCTCATCAAGCTGCGGCCTTGCCTGCAGTTATCCCTGCGAAGATGAAGAAAAAATAATATCTATAGTTGCTGAAAAAGCCATAGAGGTTTCTGCTTATCACAAAATATAATATCTACTCCTCCGGTTCGTCCGGAGGAGTCTCATTTTTGAAATACTTATGCCAGAAAAGAGCTGTAAGCCCTCTCCAAAGCAGATAACCTCCTGATGTTACTGCAAGACTGATCCAAATCAGATCTGCAAAGCTCAGACCGGTCCTTTTAAGCTCCAACTCACCGCTCTGTCTGACTTCGACAGATTCCGGACCAAACCATTTCCAGGCCCAGAGCATAAGAAAAACAACTGCCACTACAGTCAGTATGTTATTGATCGTTTTTGTCGGGATCTTATCAAAGTCCATAGTCAAACCACCTTTAACATTACTTGTTATTTTCTGAGCTTTCCCACTTGTCCCGGTAAATAGATTTACCCCCACTTTTTTTCGCTTTCTGCGCATGTTTTTTAAGCGGAGCCCCAGTGTGTTAAAACCTTCAAACTACTGGCTTCCCGCTCACGGCCAGAGAGCCAACGAGTTACGAGTTGTGCGAATCGGCTGGTAGTTACACCAAAGGCATGCGGGAAAGACGGTGGTGGGAAATCTTTTTATTTTCTTTTAATTATTTTGTTCATTATCTTTTCAAGGTGGAAACGTATTATTCTGCCATATGAGAACCCTTTGAAACGACTTGTTATCCTGGCCTTTCCATCTACGTTCCGTCTGACAAAGGTCCTCGCCTTAGGCCTGAGCATTACCTGACTTGGATACAGGCTCCTGTGGCCCGCAACTACATATGAGACCACGCATACAAGACCGGCAAAAGGAGCTATCGAGGCTCCAAACAGCTCCATAGCCAGAATAGTTGACGCGATAGGAGTGTTTGTCGATCCTGCAAGCACCCCTACCAGCCCTAAGGCACTGGTGATCGAGGGGTCTAGACCGAATATATTTCCAAAAAGCGAGCCGGCAGCGGCGCCAACAAAGAGCGTGGGTGTGAGAACTCCACCGCTTCCTCCACAGGAGAGTGTGATCGCCATGGCTAAGGACTTGAGGGCAAAGGCCGCATAAGGTATATTGCCGCCTCTTATCGCCACATCTACAGTCTCCATTCCAAGTCCCAGGTATTTTCCACCGAAGAGTGCACCTATTGTAAGAAGCATGATCCCGCCAAGAAGCGGTTTCTGCCATTCAGGCAACTTCAAAGATTTAAATTTTCTATCTACAGCGTGCAGGCATTCTATGTGAAAGACTGAAATAGTACCAAAAAAGAGACCTGCAAACAACGACCAGACTATAAGACCGGGAGCAAGCAAAGGGACATTGATGGCAAACTCCGGAAGATGTCCTGCACCGAGATATGCAGCTGTAAAGCATGATACTATTCCGCTTATAAAAGAAGGAAGGAGAACATCATAGAACATCTGTCCTACGAAAAGGACCTCTACTCCAAAGATCGCTCCGGTTATGGGCGTACCGAAAACTGCAGAAAAACCTGCTGATATTCCACATATAACAAGCTTTTTCCTGTCAGATTCATCAAGCCTGAAAATCCTGGAAAGACCGTACATTAGACCCGCGCCTATCTGCGCGCAAGGACCCTCTTTTCCTGCGGAACCTCCACCGGCTATTGTAACTATTGTCGCTATAAGCTTGACCGGAACCACCTTGATATCGATGATCCCGGCATTGCGATGGACAGCGTCTATAACTTTCTCTGTTCCGTGGCCCGACGCTTCCGGCGCAAGGATCCTCACAAAATAGAGACTAAAGAGAAGTGCCGGTAAAATGAGAAGGTATCTCCAGCTACTGAAGGAAGAAACATATTCTACTGCCCAGTCAAGCGATATTAGAAAGCCTGCTGCAACTGATCCTACTATCACACCTGCCATGATCGAAAGGAAAGACCATTTCAAAATAGAGCATAGGAGCCAGAGTCCGTCCCTGACCATTTTTGTATTCATTTTCATCACCGCTGTTTATTTTACCACCTTATTTCAGTTCTCCTTGGATTTCTTCCAAAATGATACCTCAGACAACCTTAAATCATATTTAGAGTATAATCTTTACATTATGAAAGAGAGCAAATTACCCCCACTCCAGAAATTAATAGCCTCTTTTTTTGTGCTTGTATTCATAGCCTCACTTCTTTTCATTGGCTACAGAATATATACAAAA
>JAAZCN010000203.1 GCA_012513245.1 Synergistaceae bacterium
ATAGAATTAGTAGGCGGATCTGCAATCACAGCCTGTATAATATATGAATTATTGTACCCTGAAACCAACGTTTCTCCTATTGCATCTTCAGGTGTTCCAAAATATTCTCGGGCAAAAGATTCTGTAACAATTATTTCATTTTTATTGAATAGAGAGTTTTCGTTTACCAGACCGGTTACTACTTTAGGAGGAAACATTTGTAAGAATCGTTCATCTACAAATTCTAATAAAGGATATCCTAAATCACGCTCACCATGTTTAAAAGCAGATCCATAGTTAGGATATAATACTGCAACAGACTCTATTTCAGGAAATGCTAGAGTTAGTTTTTCTGCCGCTATGTAAGGTAAACGGCCATATTCGATTTGTTTACCTGTGCTTTTTAAGGTACCGTATAAATGATATATCCTATCTGAATCGGGATAAAAACTATCATAAGTGGTTTCAAACTTGTACCAATGGTATCCGTAAGCAAAGAAAACTACACCCATGGTAAGTCCTAAAATACTGATCACGCTCTGTGTTTTGTATTTCAGGAGGTTTCTCCAGGCAATTTTGATATGGTGTTTGAACATTTATTTAAAGTTTTATTCCGATTTAACTACTTCTGCTGGGTTCTCCTTAGCAGCTTTTACCACCCTGAAAATCATACTTGCCATCACGATAAGCAATACAAGTGCAAACACCCCGGCAAAGAGCCACCATTCCATGGATACTCGTCGTGTATACTGCTCAAGCCAGCGCTGCATAACAAATACACCTATTGGGAAAGCGATAGCCGATGCCGCAATAGTTATCCAGAGATATTGTTTAAAGAAGAGCATGAAGATCTCTTTAACGGTAGCCCCATTCACTTTGCGGATGGCAATCTCTTTACGGCGACGGTTACATGCAAGGGTAATCATGGAGTATATGCCAAAAATGGCGATGAGTATAGCGACAGCAGTCATTGCTGTTAATAAAATGAGTAGATATCTTTCTGACTTCGTGTATTCGGAATAAAACTCCTCCATATTGTACAATCTGATAATTCTTCCTCCTTGATCTGTTACCAGATCTGTTATCTCCTTCTCTGTTGATTCTCTGAAGCCATCTGCATACTTATATGCAAAATAGTTGAAGCTTGTGGAGATGCTTTCCGTTTCAGACGAAGGTACAGGCCCTGTTTTTAAATCATAGTTGCCGGTTATAGGATTTTTAATAGTGGAAAGTGTTTCCATATTATCTCTGAGCACATAAACTGAAGGAACAATAGGCATAGAAGGTGGAGAGATATGGATATCTCTCATGACACCTACAATTGTAAAGTTATTTATCTTTTCTCCCAGTGGATTTTTTAATCCAAACTCCTTTGCCGCAGTTTCATTAATCAGGCAAGCACTCTTTTCTCCATATTGCAAGTTTCTTCCTTCTATGATTTGAAATTCAAAGAAATCAACGAAATCCGGTTCATGAAATTTAACCAGTTCGGTTTTAATTATCTTTTCAGATTCTGTTCTATACTGTAAAGAGGATTGGACTTGCAAACTTAATTGAGACAAAAAGTTAAGCGACATTTTTAATTGATTCTTTTTTAAGATTATACTGATTCCAAAATTCATCAATGGTTAAGTTACCCAATGCTGAGAATCTCCTTTTATGATTATACCAGGATTCAATATATTCAAATACCTGCAAGCGCATTTGCTCTCTTGTTTTGAGTTTGGTACCATAGACCAATTCAGATTTGAAAGTTTTGAAAAAACTTTCAGCCACAGCATTATCCCAACAATTTCCCTTTCCACTCATACTTTGTTCCAGCTTCAAGGATTTCAAAAGGTTGACAGTCTGTTTGCAGGCATACTGGATACCCCGGTCAGAATGGAATATCATTCCTTCTGCAAAAGGTCTGTTCCTATTGGCCATCCTTATGGCCGGGACTACGGTATGGGAGGCATTCATATGATCGCTTATGGACCACCCGATCAGTTTGCGATCAAAAAGATCCAGCACACAGGTCAGATAAAGAAACCCATCCTTACACGGAATATAGGTCAGGTCAGAGACACATGCTTTCACAGGCTCATTCTGATTAAACCTGCGATTCAGCAGATTTGGTGCAACCTTATAGTTGTGAGAGGCATCCGTCGTCACTTTGAATCGTCTCGAGAGTTTGCTGCGCAAGCCCATTTCCCTCATATGGCATGCTACGGTGGTTCTCGAGACGGGAGTTCCGGATACCTGCAAATCCTTCGCCAGCCGGGGGCTTCCATTGCGTCCCTTGGCAGCAAAATAGGCATCCCTGATCTTTTCGTCCAGCTCCATATACTTACGCTTACGCGCGCCCTCCGGATCTTTAAGCCAGCGGTAATAACTGCTCCTGGGCACTTTCAGTACTTTACACATCACCTCGATCGTCCATTGTTTCGAGTTGTATTCCTTTATAAAGAGATAGATCAACGATCTCTCTTGGAGATGATGCTCAAAGCTTTTTTTAATATGTCCCGCTCCGTTTCAGCTTCACCCAGACGTTTTTCCAGTTCAGCAATCCTTTTGGTGTCCTCACTTAATGACTGGACTCCGTGTCCGGGAAAACTGGCTTCACCTTTCTGCTGGTATTCTTTCCGCCAACGATATAGAAGAAAGGGGGCAATACCCAATTCCTGTGCAAGCTCGGAAACATTCTTGCGTTCTAAACTGAGTTTGACCGCATTCTCTTTGAATGCCTTGTCAAAATGGGTCCTTTGTTTTCTCATATTACACAAAAATAAGCTTTTATGCTTAACCCAACTTTCACTTACATTTCCACGCAATCCTGTCCAGAATGAGTCAGGACGATCCCCTTGGCGGTGACTGTGACCTACATATTTTTATTTTCTTGAACGGCGCCTGTTTCATCTTTAGGATGGAGTATATCCTCTCCGCTTGCTTTGTCGGCCGACTGCATTGTCTCAGTTCCACCTTCTCACCCAGGGCATTGACGGCTTCTGTAGTCACCAATTTCTGCGTAGACATGCGGCGAACAATCTCTGTCCAATAAGCGTTTTCTCCCGATTGCTTGAGTTGAAAGCGTATCGTATTGACAATCCAATAAGAAAGTAGTCCGAAGAATAAATGCGCATCACTGCGTTCATCCTTTTGATGATAGATGGGTCGTAGATTGAGATCCGTTTTTAGCTGCCGGTTGGTGCATTCTATCTCACGAATCAAATTATAATACTCCCAGGTCGTCTGTTCGCCAAAAGTCCGTACGTTGGTTCTCAGGAAATAGACTCCCGTGTTTTTGTCTATTGCGGTAATATCCTTGATCGTCCAGTTTACTTTTTGCATTTCAGCTGGTTTCCTCTCATTGCACAGGTACGTTATTTGATAATGTCGCGCGATGGAGGGATAACGCTCAATGGCTCTGCCGACTCGTTCAACTACTTTTTCGTAACGTTTGGTACCTCCTTTCCTTGTAATGGCCTCGTTGATTTTCTCCATCTCCCCTTCAAAGCGTTCTTTCCATTGACGGTTCATGGAGGCTTCCGTCATTGCTTTTGAGGGAGAGGTGATCTCCAGATAATAATCCTCTTCAGGCCGGGTCTGCACTTCCCGCAAGGTAATCTCCTGTTTTCCGGTGTCATGTACGGTTACCGTCCGGTGATCCTTCGAGAGGCTGTAGTCTTTTAACCGTGTGCGTGATACGCATAGATAATTGTATCCTTTTTCTTTTATGCCTTGCAGGTTCTCTTCGGTGGAGATGCCCGCATCGATTACAACCAAGGTCTTTTTACTGGTGACGGAGGTTTTGACAGCCAACTTGTCAATCATACCGGGAAGTGATTTGGGGTCTGAGGTATTGCCTGCAAGAATAGAGGAATAACGGATAAATCCCTCCCTGTTTATGCACAAGGCCAATACCAGTAATCGACAGTCGTTGCGCTTCTCCTTGCTGCGTCCGAAACGCGCTTTGCGACTTCCTGCTTTACGGCCTTCAAAATAGAAGTTGGTCAGGTCAAAAAGCACGATACGATTATCTATATTGAACAGGTTATCCGTCCTTTGGCAAAGATGTCGTTCCAATTTATCTTTGATCCCATAAAGACGATCCGGCATTTGGTAGAGTGCATTGATGCCCGGAGTCCAATCCGGAGTACCTGAATAAAGTTCGCAAGCAGCGGAATTCTCCTTCATGACACGGTGTGTAGCCCATTCCGATGGACTATAAACGGTTCGGACAATCAGATGGGAGAGAGCGGCATGAATGGCGTTTTCATTCCAGCCCTGGCCTCTTAGAAAATCTTCCAGCCCCAGGCGGTCAATGGTTTGTTTGCAAAGCCATTCCGCGCCGATGTTACGGGCATCGGTATGTTCTACTGTATCCAAATCTATATACCTTTCGGACTCTTCTTTGGATTGGTTCTCTTTTTGGTTGAACCGGTCGATCCCTCCTTCGGCAAGCATGCGTTGCCAGTATCGTTCGGCAAAGAGGCGCTCTTCGTGAGAAAGTCCATCCTTATTTTCCGGGAAAAGAGATCCATGATGCCGGTGTTGAAAACGCATAGTCAAGGCACGTGCAATACGTTTGACCTGGAGAGGCTTCAGGCATGGTTCAAAACCGATATTCAGTACAATCAGGGAATGCACATGTCCGCGCACATCTCGATAAGACTCCTTCAGTCGATAGTAAGGAGCTTCCTGTCCCGTGGCGGAATTGAAACGTAGTTGTACATTCACGTGCATGAGACAAAAATACAACAAGACTTGCATTCAAAAGTGTCCTACAATCCGGATTTGACATACTTCCGAAAAATACGATCGCTGAATATCAAATGGCTATCACATCAAAGGAGCATAAAACAGGCTCATTTTTTATCAAAAATAATTTTGAGGGTGAAAGTTGGGTTAACTCTGTGTCCCGGCTAAGTTAGTAATTCCAGTTATGCATCTTCGGTAACCTTCTCTTCTATCCTGCCATGCTCGCCAATAACATCAGTTCACCGCTGAGTTTTGCAACCTATCTGTTTGCAATCTTCGTGCTTTTCGCCGGTCTGTCGGTCCTTGAAACATCGACTAACGCGTATGTTTATTCTCTGGGTGATCCGGCTACCGCGACCAGGCGACTCAATTTCTCCCAATCCTTTAACCCTTTTGGTGCCCTTACCGGCGTTTTGGTGAGCCAGATATTCGTGTTGTCTCAACTCAATACCATGACCGCTTCACAG
>JAAZCN010000204.1 GCA_012513245.1 Synergistaceae bacterium
CCATTGTTTGACCATTGTTTGACCATTGTTTGACTATTGTTTGACAAAAGCTTTGTTGTTTGACCGCATTTACAACTGCTCAGCTATTGCTCAGCAACCGCTTAGCCATCGCTCAGCAAAGATTTTAAGGGCCCTTGTTTGACAGAGATTACAAATTTTTCACTTAATAAACATATAAAAAACATAGGAGGAATTATCAATGACAGTACAGGAAAAAATAATTGATGCGATCAAGACAGAGGTATCTCCGGCACTTAAGACACATGGGGGAGATGTATCTTTTATCAGTTTTGACGAGGAAAGCGGAACGCTCTACGTAGAACTTATCGGCTCATGCGGGACTTGCCCATTCGCACAGGAGACTCTTCGCATGACAGTTGAAACTGCCATAAAGCAGGCTGTTCCCGAAGTGAAATCCGTAGTCAGGGCATAACTTCTTTAGGAATGATAGAAAAGGAAGAGAACAAGAATAAAAATACGGAAGACAGGCTGGCTCCGCTTACTTCTCACGATGAATCCATCGTGAAGCTTCTTGCGGGGCACGAAGAGATACTTCGTTTGGTAGAGCAGACTTTTCCGGTTAAAATCTTTGCAAGGGGATCAAGTCTTTCGATCAGCGGCGATGACGCAGAGCTTATCAAAAGGCTTGAGAATCTCCTTACGCAGTTTGCGGAGCTTGCGTTAAACGGACAGAAATTTTCCGGTGCAGAGATACGTTATGGGCTTAATCAGATAGGGCTTGGAGAGAGCGTCAATTTAAAGTCCCTTTACGATGAAGTTGTCTGCATAAGCAACAGAGGGAAGCCTATACGTCCCTACACGAACGGACAAAAAGATTACACTCGCGCGATAAGGGAAAATGATGTGACTTTTGCCATCGGACCGGCAGGCACAGGCAAGACATATCTTGCAGTAGCGCAGGCAGTAGCATTTTTAAAATCCGCCAAAGTCAGCAGAATAGTTCTTGTCAGACCTGTAGTTGAAGCGGGAGAGAGACTCGGATACCTTCCAGGTGATATGATGGATAAGGTGGAACCATATCTAAGACCACTCTACGATGCTTTTTATGATCTTCTGCCGGCTGAAAAGTTCAACAGATATTTTGAAAAGGGCATTATAGAACTGGCTCCTCTGGCATACATGAGGGGAAGGACCCTGAATGACTGTTTCATTATCCTGGACGAAGCGCAGAACACAACTCCGGAGCAGATGAAAATGTTCCTGACCCGTCTGGGGTTTGGTTCCAAGGCTGTAGTGACAGGGGATATCACACAGGTCGATCTTCCGTCCAACAAGGAATCAGGACTGAAGCTTGTGCAAAACATTCTCAACGACATTCCGGGCATTGCATTTATCAGATTGAGCAATCGTGACGTTGTGCGGCATGAGATCGTACAGCGGATTGTGAGGGCCTACGAAGATTATGACCAACGGAGAAAGGCGCCAGAGATCAATTAAAAAATTAATAACTCAGCTTAAGGCTAACCTCGAACTTAAAGCTTCCAACAAACAGTATATTGCTTTCAGAGTGATACTGCTTACTGTTGCCTCTATACTCATAATAAGCAACTGGTTTGTTTTTGACAGGCTGGAAAATTATCGCATCGGATTTCCTTCCACAAAAACTTATTTTGCACTAACATCCTCACGATACGAAGATAGAGCTGCTACACTTGAACTTCGTCAGAGAGCCGCGTCTCGCATTATAGATGTTATGGTACAGGACGAGAAGGTTGCTTCCGAAGCGGCCAGCAAGATAGAACTCTTAAAGTCCGGAGATTATTCACTGGTCCTTCAAAACCCACTATTGGAATTATTCTCGGGACTTCCTAAACTTACCCAGAGTAATATAGTTGGTGCTGTCGTAAATATTGCTTCAAAAATCAGTAATAAATCGCAAAGCAGGGAAGAGCAGACAGAGTTGATATGGAAAGAGCTCTCTGCGGTCAGGCTTACTCAGTCAGATAAAAATGTCGCTTTCCAGATATTGGACAAGACACTGAACCCTTCTATAAACAGCGATTCAGAAATGGCTTCGAGGCTGAGGGAAGATGTCGCTGTGCAAATACCTCCTGTTGTAAGAGAGATACGTCCGGGAGAGGTGCTCGTCCAAAAAGCTCAGCTAGTGACGCCTTCTGTTGCTAAATTACTTGCATCGCAGGGATATCCCGATTCTAGATTTCCCTACAAACATCTTATCTTCATACTTGGTACGATAATACTATGGAGCTTTTGGCCTGTATGGATAGAAAATGGCCTCAAAGAGAAACTTCCATTCCGCCAATGGATATATATATCGGTGATACTTTCCTTAGCCTGGTCGCTCGAACTGATGTTCGCAAGAACAGGCGGATATTCTATGGCTGTTTTAGGCATGACAGGCTGGCTTTGTCTTACTCTGCCGGTATCTCTCTCCTATCACATAATATTTGGCGGCGGGATAATAAGCGTTATGATAGCTTTTGGCACCAACCCGGGGATCGTAGCACTTGGCTGTATACTGCCATCTTTTGCTGCTGGCATAGGCAGGATCCTTTTTCTTGACCCACCTAACCACAGGATGACGATATGGAGAAACCTCTTTTTCCTGGGATTATGTCTTGGGGCAGTTTCTATGGCTGTTCACTGGGGATTAGGTTTATATTATACTTATAATTTGCCTATTCTTTCTCTTGTTTTCAGCCTTTTTTGGAGCACTTTGGTCATAGCTCTTTTGCCGAACTGGGAAAATCTTTATGATGTGATCTCCCCGCTGCGTCTTCTGGAACTCAGCCATCCCTCTCAGCCTCTTTTAAAGAGGCTTCAGATCGAGGCTCCGGGGACTTATCACCATACATTGATGGTGGGTACATTAGCCGAAGCTGCTGCCGACAAACTCATGATGAATGGCCTGCTGGTAAAAGCGGGTGCTTATTACCACGACATTGGAAAATTAAAAAACCCCAAATATTTTGTTGAAAACCAGATGAGCGGAGAAAATCTACATGATGAACTTTCTCCATCGCTTTCCGGACTTATTATTATTTCTCATGTCCGTGACGGTCTCGAAATAGCAGAGGAGACAAAGCTTCCCAAGTCACTGAGAAGATTCATCTCCGAGCATCACGGGACAACGATCCTGAAGTATTTTTATGAAAAGGCACTTGCACTTGAAGAGAACACGACAGAAGAACAGTTCAGATATCCGGGGCCCAGCCCTCAGTCGAGGGAGACAGCCCTTGTTATGCTTGCAGATTCTGTTGAGGCAGCTGTTAAAACAAAAAATAAAACATTTGAAAACATACGCGATCTAAGACTTCTCGTACAAAGCGTAATAAAGCAAAAGATCGAAGCAGGACAGCTTAAAGACGTAGACTTTACCATGAGAGAGATGGCGGTAATAGAATCATCGTTCATAGAAATCTTAAGGTCCACATATCATTCGCGTGAGGTAAAAGATATATCTGAGTCTATCAGATCTGCTGTCGAAAAGAAGGCACAGTCGGGCGCTAAATGATCATAAATATCAGAGTTGAAGGAAAAGAGCTTTTAACAGGCAGGCTACAGGCGGAAACAGATGATTTCCTGAAAAAGACAGAGGCTCTATATGCATCGGTGCTTATGAGGGAAGGGGCTTTACCTCAAACCTGCAAAAGCGCAGAGGTTTCGCTCTCAATTGTCGATCCTGATTCCATCAGAAAACTGAATCTAAGTTACAGAGATATGGATACTCCAACGGATATTTTATCCTTTCCTTTGTGGGAAGAGAATTCACGTTTCGCTCCTCCACCCGACTGGGAATGCCTGCCTCTTGGTGACATCGTAATATGTCCTGATAAGATATCAGAGCATGCGGGTGAAAATAATAAGAGCTTTATAGAAGAACTGGTATTGGTGATGTCACATGGACTTCTTCACCTGATAGGATATGATCACTTTGATAACGAATCAGAGCGGAAAATGTGGATGGAGCAGGATAGAATGGTTGAACAGTTTTTCAGGGAGGAAGGTGCCGGAAGTGAAAGATCCTGAAGAAAGAGGTTTTGACGCGGAATTTCTTTTAAATGAAGCAAAGAGGGCAGGAACTTTTGCATATGTGCCTTACTCTTTATTCCCTGTAGGAGCTGCGATACTCTTTGAAGATGGAAGTGTAATATCCGGGTGCAACGTAGAAAACAGCAGTTACGGACTTTCGATCTGCGCGGAAAGAAATGCGATGACGACGGCAGTAAGGGAAGGCCGCCTCAAACCTGTGGCGATAGCTATTGCGGGTGGCAGCAAGGGAAAGATCTGCCCGCCTTGCGGTGCCTGCAGACAGTTTCTTTCAGAATTCAACAGTGATATGTCTGTAGTGCTTGAAGAAGACGGAAGGCCGGTAATCTACAGGTTAAGCGATCTGCTTCCGCTGCAGTTTAAGTTTCCAAAGATAGGAGAGACTAAAAATGACGAATAACATCACAAAAGATGAGCAGGAGTACAGATGCGGTTTAGTTGCGCTTCTTGGACGCCCTAATGTTGGCAAATCCTCAATAATCAATACACTTTTAAAGGAAAAAGTCGCTGCAGTCTCATCCAAGCCTCAGACGACGAGGAATGCTATACGCTGCATATTGACCACAGAAAAAGAACAGATCATATTTGTTGACACTCCCGGAATACATAAACCTAAACATGTGCTTGGAAACTTTATGGTAAAAGAGGCTGCAAAAACCCTTTCACAGGTCGATTTAGTCTGTTTTGTCGTTGAGGCAGGCGACCGTACTATCGGAGAAAAGGAAGAACTTATAATAGAATACCTCTCAACTTGCAGCGTTCCGATAGTTCTGGCCGTAAACAAGATCGACAAGTTTTCGGACAAAGAAATTTTCTGGAAAACAGTGGAAATGTATGAGTCGAGGATTTCTCCTGCTGCTGTAGTCCCGCTTTCAGCCAAACAAGGAATAAACATGGATGTATTTATCGAGACCTTGAGCGGAATGCTTCCAATGCAGCCGCCAATATATCCTGCCGATATGCTTATGGATGCAACTGAACGATTTTTGACGGCAGAGGTAATAAGGGAAAAAATATTAAATTTTACCGATCAGGAAGTTCCACACGGAACTGCTGTCGTTGTTGAGGAGTTCAAAAGCCCCGAAGAGTACCCGGAGCTCAAGACATGCGAGATAAGAGCGACGATAATAGTTGATCGTGAAGGCCAGAAGGCGATAATTATTGGAAGATCCGGAGCAAAGCTTAAAACGATAGGAATGGCTGCAAGGAAAGATCTTGAAGAGAAATTTGGTTATCCGATATATCTCCAGCTTTGGGTTAAGGTAAAGCCGGGATGGAGAAAGTCACAGGAAGAACTTAGAAGACTTGGGTATAGTTTTTGATATCTTCGTTTGAATTAGACAAACTTCCTCAGGGGTATTATAAGCAGGTCGGAACTGTCTTACAGCGAAGGGATTCATCGGGAGAAGGACAATCCCTTCTGCTCTTTTTGAGAGACATGGGGCCAAGGTGGGTAAGCGCACCTGCATCAAAGACAAAGTGCAGGTTTGGCGGTGCCATAGAGCCTCTTATATGGGCAGAATTCGATCTGTATCAGAACCCTTCAAGACTCTATCTGCAGGGAGCTGAAGTAAAGGAAGATTTTTTAACTCTAAGATATTCAGCTGAAAAACTGAAATCGGCTTTGAAGTTATACAAAAGGCTGTCCAAAACATTGATGGTTGGGCATGAAAGCAATAACATCCTTACGTTACTGTGGTCATCAATGTTGTTGCTTAAAGAGAACTGCCCTGTGGACATAGTGGAATATAGATTTACGTGGAGGCTGCTCAAAGAGACAGGCCTTGCTCCGTCGCTTCAGTACTGCGTAATGTGTGGCTCTAAACTTGATGCCGGTGTAGGGTGGACCAAGGATGGACTTATCTGCGAGTCCTGTTCCGGCCCAAACAAAATTGATCTTGATGCAGAAGGGCTCAGGTCTCTCAGGTTTGCAGCTCTTTTAAACCATGAAAAATTTATTGAGTGGTCAGTGTCACAGGAAAAATCTGCTTTATATTCTAATGAGTTAAATAAAATAGTTACTTTTTTCACTGATATGGATTAAAATTCATCAAATATAGTTTTTGTACTATCCGAAGGAGGCAGCAGAGAGTGAATTTTCAAGAAATTATAATGCGCCTGGAAAGTTTTTGGGCATTACAGGGATGTGTGATCCAACAGCCATATGATATAGAAGTAGGTGCCGGTACTATGAATCCGGCTACGACTCTTAGGGTCCTCGGTCCTGAACCCTGGCGTGTGGCTTATGTTGAGCCTTCGAGAAGGCCGACTGACGGCAGGTACGGAGAGAACCCCAACAGACTTCAGCATTATTATCAGTATCAGGTAATAATCCAGCCTGCGCCTGACAACATCCAGGAGATGTATCTCGAGAGCCTTAAGGTCCTTGGAATAGATCCTGCAGAGCATGATATAAGATTTGTTGAGGATGACTGGGAAAACCCAACGACAGGTGCCTGGGGACTAGGATGGGAAGTCTGGCTGGATGGAATGGAAGTCACTCAATTCACATATTTTCAGCAAATGGGTTCTATAGATATGGATCTTGTACCTGCCGAGCTCACATATGGCATTGAGCGTATCGCCATGTTCGTACAGAAGGTCGACAACGTATATGATCTTGAATGGGTCGGTAACGTCAAGTACGGCGATGTCCACCACAAAGGTGAGGTCGAGCATTCGACATACAATTTCGAAGTGGCAAGCACAGATATGCTCTTTCAACTTTTTAGCATGTACGAAGCTGAATCAAAAAAAATACTCGAAAAAGGACTTGTCCTTCCTGCCTACGACTATGTCCTGAAATGTTCGCACTCCTTCAACCTTCTTGATGCAAGAAACGCGATAAGCGTAACAGAACGCACAGGTTATATCGGCAGGGTCAGAGCCCTTGCAAGCGCATGCTGCCATGCTTACCTCGAGCAGAGAGAAAAAATGGGACATCCTCTAAAAGGGAAATTCGACAAATTTGAAATAGCTGAAGGAGGCGCAAAATAATGTCCGCAAAAGACCTTCTTTTTGAAATAGGAACAGAAGAGATCCCCGCCCGTTTTATGCCGAAGGCTTTGGCCGACCTTTCTTTATACATTAGAGAAGAGCTTGACTCAGCGCACATAAGCTATTTGGATATAAAGGTAGAATGTACGCCCCGAAGATTCGTAATTACGGTCAGTGAACTCTCTGATTCACAGAAAGACAGCGTAGAAATATCCAAAGGCCCCCTAAAATCACAGGCATTCGATCAGGAGGGCAGACCCACCAAAGCTGCAGAGGGATTCGCCCGCAGCAAGGGTGTTGATGTATCCGATCTTAAAGTACAGGAGATCAACGGAGCGGAGTATGTTGCTGCGGAAAAAAGGGAGAAGGGGCAGGCTACGGAGCTTGTCCTGCCGCACATACTAGATAAAATACTCAAGAAGCTCTCTTTCCAGAAGAGCATGTACTGGGCTGATCCAACAGTTCGTTTTGCCCGCCCTGTAAGATGGATCATGGCTCTTTACGGTGAGTCACTTATAAATGTCGAGTTTGGAAAAGTTAAAAGCGGCTTTTATTCAAGAGGGCACAGATTTATGGGTTCAGATTCGATACTGATCAAAGGCCCTTCGGAATACAAGAAGGCTATGAAAGATAATTTTGTTATCACTGATCCTGAAGAGAGAAAAGAAATGATACTTAAAGGAATCGCGGAAGTTGAGAAGAATCTTGGTGCAAGAGTCGAAGTTGATCCCGAACTTCTTGAAGAAAACGTCCACCTCAACGAATACCCCGTAGTTTTCTACGGGAGTTTTGACAAGGACTTCCTTGATATACCCGAAGAGGTACTCGTACTTTCAATGGCAAAAAATCAGAGGTATTTCCCTGTTAGGGACAAAGATGAAAAACTGATGGCAAGTTTTGTAGGTGTCAGCAACAATAAGGCAAAAGATATGAGTGTAGTTAGGGAAGGCAACGAAAGAGTTTTAAGGGCCAGACTTTATGATGCGGCATTCTTCTGGAAAGAGGATCTGCAGAAATCACTGGATGACCTCGCAAATGAGCTAAGATCTGTGACATATCAGGAGCAGCTTGGATCAGTTTATGATAAAGTTCAGAGGAGCAAAGAACTTGCCGTCTGGATCACTGATGAGCTTTCTCTTGGCAATAAAAGAGCAATAGTTGAAAGAGCTGCAGTTCTGGCTAAAGCAGATCTTGTTACAAGCATGGTCTACGAATTTGCTGATGTTCAGGGAGTAATGGGACGGGAATATGCAAAAAAAGCAGGAGAGCCGGAAGAGGTAGCCATTGCCCTTTATGAGCAGTATCTTCCGAGATTTGCCGGAGACAGCATACCATCCGGGCCGGCAGGAGCTCTTATAGGCCTGGCAGACCGAGCTGATACTCTGGCAGCGATATATAAAATCGGACTTGAACCAACCTCGTCACAGGACCCTTACGGTCTTCGCAGGGCCGCAAGGTGTATAAACGAGATCATATGGGGACTGCCGCTTGATATCGATCTAAATAAGCTCCTTGAGAAGTCAGCATCTGCCTTCGATATGGACAGAGACATGACGGACAGGATCAAGGCCTTTGTACGTCAGCGTCTTCAGGTCCAGCTCAGGGAAAAGGGATTCAGGCACGAAGTAGTCGAACTGGTCCTTCAGACGATATCAAATCGTCCGCTTCAGGCGTTCAGAATGGCTGAAACCCTTGAAAAGAGAAGCGATGAAGTTTGGTTCACGGATCTAATAACAGCCGCAGTCAGAGTGAAAAACCTGCTGAATAAAGCAGGATGTGTTCCCACTGACGTCGAACTTTCAAAACTTGTCGAACCATCTGAAAAGAAACTTTATGAGAAGCTTTTGCTGCTGGAAGGAGAGGCTAAGGTCTCTGTTGATAAATATGACTGGGAAAAACTTGCCTCAGTGCTTGCAGAACTTGCCCCGGTAATCGCAGGGTTTTTTAATGATGTTCTTGTAATGGACAATGATATATCTCTTAGGAACAACAGAATTGCTCTTCTTAAAAAATGTCAGGATTTTTTCCTCCTGGTTGGGGATTTCAGCCTTTTAAAATAGTTAAAATGATATTAATATAGTAATGCATATTTGTTGATTTTTAAATTTGGGAGGTCACATAATGCTCGAGGCGAAAAAGTATATCTATGATTTCAGTGAAGGTGACGCAGGGATGAAGATCCTTCTTGGTGGAAAGGGAGCCAACCTTGCTCAAATGTGGAAGATAGGGCTGCCTGTGCCCCCGGGATTTATCCTTACAACGGAAGCATGCCATGAATACTGGAAGGAAAAGGATTTCATCCTCAAAATATGGGACGAAGTAAAAGCATCTGTATTGAGAGTTGAAGCACTTGCAGGAAAGACATTTGGCGGTAAAAAAAATCCGCTCCTTGTCTCGGTACGTTCGGGGGCTCCTGTCTCTATGCCGGGAATGATGGACACGATCCTTAACCTCGGGCTGAACGATGAAACTGTTGCCGCCCTTGCCGAAGTAGCAGGTGATGAACGTTTTGCTTATGACAGCTACCGCCGCTTCATTCAGATGTATTCAGATGTCGTAATGAATTTAGATCACTCAAGTTTTGAAAAAAAGCTCCATGATAAGAAGGTAAAAAACGGTGTCAAGGATGACAACCAGCTTTCTGCAGCTGCTTTGAAAGAACTTGTAGAGGAATACAAGCAGATAGTAAAAGAAGCCGGCAGGGAATTTCCTGTGGATCCCTGGCAGCAGCTTAGGCTTGCCATAGACGCTGTATTCCGCAGCTGGAATACACCAAGAGCTGTCACTTACAGAAAGATAAACGATATTCCCGAGTCATACGGAACTGCTGTCAGTGTTGTCACCATGGTCTTCGGCAATCTCGGAGACGACTGCAGCACCGGAGTCTGCTTCACAAGAAGCCCGTCGACCGGTGAAAACAGGCTCTTTGGTGAATACCTGATAAATGCCCAGGGAGAGGACGTTGTAGCCGGGATAAGAACTCCTGTAGATATCTCTCAACTTGCGACCGCTATGCCGGAGGTCTACAAAGAGTTCTGCCGTATAGCCAAGCTTCTTGAAGAGCATTACAAGGATGCTCAGGATATTGAGTTCACAGTTGAGAGTGGCAAGCTCTACATACTCCAGACAAGGAACGGCAAGCGAACAGCAGCGGCGGCTGTCAAGATAGCTATGGACATGTTCAGGGAGGGGCTCATAGATGAAAAGACAGCTATCGGGCGAGTTGCTCCCGAACAGGTCGAACAGCTTCTCCATCCTCAGATAGATCCAAATGCCAATATAATTCCTCTTGTAAAAGGACTTCCCGCCTCACCCGGAGCAGCAGCCGGAGTCGTTGTTTTTGAAGCGGATGAAGCAGCCGAGCGCGGAGAAAAAGGCGAAAAGGTAATCCTTGTCCGCCCAGAGACCACACCGGATGACATCCACGGACTTTTTGCCGCTCAGGGTGTTGTCACGGCTCACGGAGGTATGACGAGTCATGCCGCTGTTGTTGCCAGAGGTCTTGGAAAACCTTGTGTGTCCGGAGCTGAAAGCATAAAAATAGACCTTGTCGCAGAGACCTTCACGGTAGGCGATAAAGTTGTTAAAAAGAATGATTTTATAACTATTGACGGTACTAAGGGTGAAGTCATTCTTGGAGAAGTCGATCTGGTCGAGCCTCAATTTGATGAAGATTTCAGTGAACTCCTCAGGATGGCTGACAAGATCTCAACACTGGATGTCTGGGCCAACGCCGATACACCAGAAGACGCTAAAAGAGCAAGGGGCTTTGGAGCAAAGGGAATAGGCCTCTGCCGTACTGAGCATATGTTCATGGCGCCTGAAAGGCTCCCGGTAATGCAGGAGATGGTAGTGGCATCCACAAAAGAGGAAAGAATAGAACACCTTAAAGAACTCGAAAAGATGCAGGAGGAAGATTTTCTGGATATATTTGAAGCAATGGACGGACTACCTGTAACAGTAAGACTGCTTGACCCACCATTGCACGAGTTCCTGCCGAAACTTCCTGATCTTGAGAAGGAACTTAAAAAACTTCCGGCAGAGAGTCCTGAGGCAAAAATTGTCAAGAATACGATGGCCAGAGTCCAAGAATTGCACGAATCAAATCCAATGCTTGGTTTCAGGGGATGCCGAATTGGAATTATCTACCCTGAAATTTATGAGATGCAGATCAGAGCGATATTCAGCGCTGCCTGCAAACTCGTCAAAAAGGGCATAAATCCTGTACCTGATATCATGATCCCACTCGTCTCTACAAAAGAAGAAATGAGGATACTCAGGGAGATGGTCGACAGGATCGCCCCTGAGATAATGAAGGAGTATGCCTGTACAGTGAAATATCTTGTGGGCACAATGATCGAGCTCCCAAGAGCTGCCATGGTTGCAGATCAGCTTGCTGAGTATGCCCAGTTTTTTAGCTTTGGGACAAATGACCTTACGCAAACAACTTTTGGCTGTTCAAGGGATGACGCAGAAGGAAAATTTCTTGGGCAGTACGTTTCTCTCAGAATACTGCCGCAAAACCCATTTGCAGTAATCGATCGTGACGGCGTAGGCGGTCTGATGAAAATTGGAGCAACAGGAGGCCGCAAGGTCAACCCGTCCATTCAGATCGGGATATGCGGCGAACACGGAGGAGACCCGTCAAGCGTAGCTTTTTGCCATAAACTTGGACTAAATTACGTAAGCTGTTCGCCTTTCAGAGTGCCGGTATCAAGGCTATCAGCTGCGCATTCAGCCCTTGGAATACTGAAATAGATCTGGGTATTGGCGAGAAAAACACCCGCCGGAGAATTTGCAGCGTCACCGCTGTGGGGAATTTGCAGCATGATACGTGCCGCAGAGAATTGGTGATAGGGCAGCCAGGTGAGGCATCTGGCGGGAGTCAATTGGGAATCTATTGCGAGTCTGTTGGGAGTCAATGGTTAAGGACAGCCGGAAAAACTTCCGGCGGGAGTCGGTTGGAAATCTGTTGCAAATCAGTTGGGAGTCAATGGTTAAAGACTGCCAGGCGAGGATCGTGCCGCGGAGAATTTGCCAGCTGGTGCATCTGGCGGAGAATTGGTTCTTAAATACTAAAACAAGACCTAAAATCACCGTCATTCCCGTATGCAGTTGAGCCCGAATCCAGGTCTAAGATAACAGGAGAGGCCCCTGGCAGGAGTCGATTGTCGGACCTAGGGTATCATATCCCTCTCCGTCGTTCCCGAATGCTTGTATCGGAGATCCAGTGGCTCTGAACTTAGACTATCACTGGTTTTCAGAGCCAAACAAAAGACGCTGGATCCCCGATAGGCACATTCGGGGACGACGGGGAAGCCGGAAGGACGTGAAAGCCTTAGGTCCTAACAACCGACTTCCAATTGATTCGCAACAGATTTGCTATCGATTCCCGCGGCAGAGGGTAGCCTTGCCGCTACCCCGGCAGCCTTACCCTATTTAGGAGATGATCACTTTGAATACCCGCCTTCGCTGGGAAGAAATTGAAAAACAGATACTCTCTCCACATGCAGCTCTTTCTTCAGAAAGTAAAGGCAGGGCAAAAGAGGAAGAGCAATGTTCGGTAAGGACTTGTTTCCAAAGAGACAGAGACAGGATAACACACAGCAAGTCGTTCAGAAGGCTTAAATACAAAACTCAGGTCCTTCTCCTCCCGGAAGGTGACCACTACAGGACCAGGCTTACACACACTCTTGAAGTCTCGCAGATAGCGAGAACGATAGCCAGGACCCTCAGGCTCAACGAGGATCTTACAGAGGCTATCGCTTTAGGCCATGACCTTGGGCACACGCCATTTGGACACATGGGAGAAAAAGTTCTCGATATCCTTGCCAAAGAACACGGACTCAGCGGTTTCCATCATGCTGTTCAGAGCTTGAGAGTGGTAGACTGCATAGAAAAAGAGGGTAATGGGTTGAATCTCACCTGGGAGGTCAGGATGGGAATAATCCAACATTCGAAAGGGCAGGTGGATGTCCGTTCAGGTTTTGAGCTTACGGACCCTTCGACCCTTGAAGCTTGGGTGGTGAGGATTTCCGATTCTGTCGCATATCTGAACCATGACCTGGATGACGCTCTCAGGGCACAAATAGTTGCATTTTCTGACATACCCCGGGATGTTGTTGATAAAATTGGAAAGACTCATGCTCAGAGGATCAACTCACTGATAATGGACATCATAGAGAACAGTATTGAAAGCAGACCGACATTTAGCCCCTCAATGCTGAAGTCGATAGAGAGCCTGCGAGGGTTTCTTTACAGCAGTGTTTATAGGCATGCAAACGCACAGATAGAGGATTCCAGGGTGGAGCATGTTCTTACAGGATTGTTTAAATACCGTTTGGAAAAATGCAATGACGACCCGCAAAGTGCGGTCGATTTTATATCAGGAATGACAGACAGATTCGCCCTCCAACTTTTTCAGGATATTTATGTTCCTTCCCCATGGCCAAAAGGCCGAACCCACAAAGATTTATAAACTTTTCACAAAAAACATAGGTGAGCGGTTACTAGGGCGGTCAAACAATGGTCAAACAATTGTTAGAATTGTAGAAGAAAGCGGCGGAGCTATGCCCCTATCCGTCATCCCCGCTCAGTTGCATGCGGGGATGGAGAGGGGGGTGGCACGCCGGGAATCTTGAAGATTTTGGATTTAGAGTATGTACTATCTTCAATTATCCGCAGCGTCAACGCTGCAAATTCTCCGCCAGATGCCTCACCTGGCAGTCTTTAACCATTGACTCCCAACTGATTTGCAACAGATTCGCAACCGACTCCCGCCAGATGCCTCACCTGGCAGTCTTTAACCACGGTTGATCAATCGATTATATTGTATCTTTTTAAAAGCTCCTGATATTTTGCTTCCATATCTACAGGTCCGCTTGGGTCCTTTTTATAAGGATCCGTTTTTTTATCAGGCACCTTCGCATGCTCAGTATCCTTTGTTTTCTTTGTCGCTACAGGCGTATCAAGAAGGGGGAATTCCTCCACCTGAGCTTCCTCCAC
>JAAZCN010000205.1 GCA_012513245.1 Synergistaceae bacterium
GAGCCCTCTCAAAAAAGCTGTCCCTCCTGAAAGTACTATGCCCTGGTCCACGATATCTCTTACAAGCTCAGGTGGCGTATGTTCTACCGCGGAGCGTATCGTTTCCTCTATCTGGGCAACGACAGGTTCAATAGCCTCACGAACCTCCACCGAACTTAGATTTATTATTTTAGGCAGTCCATCGACCAGGTCTCTACCCTTAACGTTCATTGTCAGTTCCTGTTCCATGGGGAGAGCGGAACCGATCGTTATTTTGATCTCTTCTGCAGTGGTCTCTCCTATGGCAAGCGTGTAATTCTGGCGCATCAAAGATATTATCGCTTCATCCAGCGAATTCCCGGCGACTCTTATAGCGTGGTTCACAACTATCCCACCAAGTGATATTACCGCCACCTCACAAGTTCCGCCACCCATGTTGACAACAACGTTACCCTGAGGTTCGTTTATGGCTATGCCGATACCAACTGCCGCAGCAAGAGGTTCTTCTACAACTATGGCTTCCTTAGCCCCGGCAGCAAGAGTGACTTCTACTACAGCCCTCTTTTCGACTTCTGTGACACATGCCGGAACGCACACAGCCACCTTGGGATATGAAAAAAAATTCCCGGCCCCTGTGAGGTCCTTCATGTAGTGCCTTATCATGTGTTCTGTCATCTCGAAGTCTGCAATGACTCCGTTGGCAAGAGGCCTGATAGTTTTAATGCCTATAGGTGTGCGTCCTATCATTTTTTTAGCATCTGAACCAAAAGCTATGATCTCTTTCTGGCCTTTCCTGTCCAGATTCCTTACAGCTACTACTGACGGCTCGTTGACTACTATTCCTTTAGATTTCAAAAAAATGACTGTATTTACTGTACCTATGTCTATACCTATTTCATAATTAAACAAATTCGGTCTGAACTTCCACACCCTGCCACCTGCTTTCAAAAATTTCCCTGAAGCTCAAATACATTTATATTATCTCATTTAAGAGCTCAGTATGCATCAAGGAACTTGCGTAAGCCGGCCTCCCGCGGCAATATAGTGCCCCAGAAGCTCCACGCCAAGAAAATCAAGCCCTTTTTTTACATGATCTGTTATAGCTATATCTTCCCTGCTGGCCGAGCAGCTGCCATCAGGATGGTTATGGACAAGTACTACACTGTATGCGTTCATGCGAACAGCCTTTCTGTAAAAAACCGGTATATCAAGGTATGCTCCGCTCTGCCCGCCGTATGAGATCTTTTCTTCCTCTATAACTTTTCCGCCTGCGTCCAGGAATATCGCATATATCATTTCCCTGTCACAGAAGCGGGTATCTTTAGCGATCTTTTCAAGTCTGACCTGCCATTGATCACGATCTTTGACTCCAAGGGCGGCTATCCTGCTGCCCAGTTCGATAACTGCGGCAAGTGTCGTCACCTTGGCTGAGTTGAGCCCTTTTTCTCCCATCAGTTCCTTCGCGTCTGCACGGCAGAGACCTTCAAGACCTCCCCATTCATTGAGAAGAGTTGCCGAAAACTCAAGGACACCCTCTCCCTTTCTTCCTGTTCTCAGAAGTATAGCAAGTAATTCCACAACTGAAAGAGAATGGGCTCCGTGGATCAGCAGTTTTTCTCGCGGTCTCTCTTCTTCCGGAAGGTCCTTTATCTTCATCTCGATCTATTTCGGCCAATAGGGATTGTATAGTTTTTCAGCGCCTATAGTCGTCTCAGGTCCATGCCCGGGGAGCACTCTCAGTTTGTCCGGAAAATCAGTCAATTTTTTCAGGGATGTGACCAGAACATCTTCATCCCCTCCGGGAAGATCGCTTCTGCCTATTGAGCGGGCAAAGAGCGTGTCTCCTGATATCAGCAATTCCTCATCACCCTCTGTGATATAGAGACATATGCCTCCCAATGTGTGCCCCGGTGTATGGATAACTCTTATGTTCATATTACCGACTTTGAGTATGTCACCTTCATTAAGTTTTTTGTCAGCAGATGGAAGCTCTACCAAGGGCCCCATAAAGGCGGAAAGGTTTTTGTTAGCATCTACCAGGCAGTCCGCATCCTCTGTATGTATTGCAATTCCATTCTCAGAGAGGTTTCTTAGGTCCGAAACACCCCCTATATGATCACCATGTCCGTGCGTAAGGATTATCCAGTGCAGCCTGATATCATTATCCCGTATGTACTCCTCTACCTCTGCTGCAGGACCTCCCGGATCGATGACGATCCCTTCGCTGTCCGCATCGCTGATGACATAACAGTTTGTCCACAGTGCGCCAAGCGCAAACCTTTTGATCTTCATGCATTACTCACTCCCTGCTGTCTATCATGAGAGTCACCGGGCCATCGTTGCATATTTCAACCTTCATATATGCCTGAAAAACTCCCGTTGCTGTTCTGACTCCCCTTGTTTCGATTTCTTTTACCAATTTTTCATACATGCTGTTTGCGAAAAAAGGCTCGGCAGCTTTGATCCAAGACGGTCTTCGCCCTTTTTTACAGTCACCGCACAATGTAAACTGTGAAACAACAAGTATCTCTCCCTTTTCATCAATGACAGATCTGTTCATTTTACCCGACCCGTCTTCAAATATTCTGAGATTGACTATTTTATCAGCAAGCCATGAAACATCTTTGTCCGTATCTTCATGAACGACACCAAGAAAAACACACAGACCTTTCCCGACCTCACCTGTAACCTTTCCGTCTACTGAGACGCTGGCTTTGTCGACCCGCTGCAGAAGTGCTTTCATTGTACATCACCCCCTGGTTATCTCAATGACCCCGGAAATAGTATTGAGTCTTGCGATTATTCTGTAGAGATGTTCTATATCCTTTATTTGGACATCAGCAACTACCCTTGCCCTTGAATTGTTCACAACGTTTGCTCTTATCCCGACAAGGACCCCGTCCATACCTGTAATAGCCTGAACTATTTCTCCGAAGAGCGTAGGCTTGTCAATTCCCTCAACCTTTATCCTTGCAGTATATCTGTGGTCCTTCGGTTTGCCCCAGGAAACAGCTACTATTTTGTCCGGGGCGACCTTGTCTATGTTAGCACAATCTTTGCGATGTACTGTGATCCCCCTGCTCTGTGTGACACAGCCAACTATCTGATCGCCCGGGACCGGACGGCAGCACTGGGCAAGGGATACGAGTACACCCGATGCTCCCTCTACCACTATTTCCGATTCAGCTTCGCTTCTTTGCGGAGGGGCCTGCGCCGGTATTGGATCCGGGGCCTGTTTGGTATCAGAAGCCATCCTGCCAAAAATGCTTGCGGCTGTATGATTTCCAGTGCCAACCGATACTATTAGCTCTTCGGTATTCAGATAGCCCATTTCTCTTGCAACATGGCTCAGCTGTGGAGAGAGTGCATCAAGATTATTTTCTGTTCCGGGATTTCTTCTTAACGCCTCTTTTTCAAGAAGTTCTCTGCCTCTTTTGACCTTTTCTTCTCTTTCCTGTCTGTCCTGCTGGCGGAACCAGCTCTTTATCTTGTTTCTTGTGCGGGAGGATTTTGCTATCTTGAGCCAGTCACGAGATGGTTTTCCCTGAGGCGATGTGAGTATGCGGACTATATCTCCGTTATGAAGTTCCTGGTCCATCGGGGCAATTCGGCCGTTGACCATTGCTCCTACGCACTTGTGCCCAATCTCTGTGTGTATGGCATAGGCGAAATCTATTGAGGTCGATCCGTTTGGTACGGATATTACTTTACCCTTCGGCGTAAAAACGAAGACCTCTGAAGAAAGGACATCAGTCTTCAGATTATCCATAAACTGAGAACTTACGCCCTCTTCTTCCTGTCCTTCCGGGGCTACTTCAAGAGCTTTTCGTATCCAGGTAAGGCCCTCGTCCATATGGTTGACTCTTTTTCCGCCCTCTTTATAGTTCCAATGAGCGGCAATACCATACTCGGCAAGTGAATGCATCTCCCAGGTCCTTATCTGCACCTCAAGAGGTTCTCCTGCGGGACCAACGACAGTAGTGTGCAGTGATTGATAAAGGTTGCTTTTCGGATTGGCTATATAGTCATCGAACTGGCCCGGTATCGGCTTCCATATCGTATGTACTATTCCGAGAACCTGGTAGCAGTCAGCAAGATTTTTTACGATCACCCTGAGTGCCAGAAGATCGTACAGCTGATCCAGTGATAGGTTTTTCCTTCTCATTTTTTCGTATATGCTGTAAAAATGCTTGGGGCGGCCATTTATTGAAGCTTCCAGGCCGTCCTCTTCAATTTTCTGTGAAAGGATATCCATAGCTTGTTTTATGATCATTTCGCGTTCGGGCAGCTTTTTTCTTACCCTTCGCTTGATGTCATAGTACATTTCGGGGTCTAGGATACGAAAAGAAAGGTCCTCGAGCTCTCTTTTTACCTGATATATACCTAGGCGATGTGCAAGGGGGGCGTAAATCTCAAGTGTTTCGCGAGCTATGGTAAGCTGTTTTTCCCTTCTATGGGATGATATGGTTCTCATATTATGGAGTCGATCTGCGAGCTTTATAAGGACAACTCTGATATCCTTGGCCATGACTACAAACATTTTCCTGAGGTTTTCGGCCTGATAGTCCTCAAAAGTCTTAAAGGGGAGTTTTCCCAGTTTGGTAACACCGTCTACCAGAGTAAAGACTCCCGGCCCAAATTTTTCTGAAAGTTCCTCCGCTGTTATCTTTGTATCTTCAAGAACATCGTGAAGGAGCGAGGCAATTATCGTCTCGCGGTCTATTTCCATACCGGCCAGGATTGCTGCAACAGAGACTGTGTGTACAACATATGGATCTCCGCTGTACCTCATCTGTCCTTCGTGTGATTCGGCAGCAAAGACAAAAGCCTCTCCAATAGCGGTCAGATCATCTTTGGAAAGATACTTTGAAATTTTAGACCAAAGATCCTGCCATATCAGCCTGAGGGTGGACACACGCTGAGCTTCGGGGACCCGTCCCCAATATCCTTCCATGAGGGACCTGCAGCCCTTATCACTCAGTCCGCCATCTTCTTTCCTGCTTATGCCGGACAGGTGGGCAGAACGCACATTTGAAGTACCTGCCTTGTTGTTTTCGCTCATTTATACACCACCGAGCCGTTCGTCAAAAATCGCTAGACTGTTACCATTTTTTCCAGAATAAGCTGAAGAGAGGTCACATTGCGCCATGTGTTAACACTAGGTCTGTATACCCAGCCCATAAGGCTTTCTCTTTCCTTAACCATCTCAGCCGCTCCAAAACCAATAAGTGTTGATTCACCCAGATCTATTTTTACATGCTTTCCGTTTTTCCCAAGAGGGAGTATCTTTACATTGCCATTGTATGGAGAATATAACTTTGGGCATGGATTATCCATACCAAAAGGTCCGAGTCTCTCCGCTTCATGCCACGATTTAAGGTCCAGTTCAGAGGGTGACCAATACAAAAGATCCTCTTTATCATTTGACACTTCTACCATTGAGAGCATCTTTTCCATTTCATCTCTTAGTTCCTGCCATTTATCAAATTTAACGCTGAAACCTGCGGCCAGACGATGTCCACCCCATGTGTTCAGACTTTGAGCAAGGGCCTTTAACGTACCAACGGCATCACCGCCCGCCGGCATTCTCAGCGTACCTCTCATGATATCTCCTACCGGGGCCACCAGAGCTACCGGAGCGTTTCTCTCGCTGCATATTCTGCTTGCAACGCTGCTCAGCACCCCTACTGACCAATCTTTGTCTGTAAGGACATACTGGTACGGTCCTGTCTGATATTGATCCACCTGTTCAAGGATCTTTGAAGAAAGTTCTCTTCTTTTTTTGTTGAGATCAATTATATGTTCTACCTTATCCTCAAGATCATCTGCATTAAAAAGTACTTTTACTGCAAGGTCAGCAAAATACAGCCTTCCTGCTGCGTTGAGACAGGGAATGATCTTCATAGACAGGTCTTCCGGATCAAGAGCTGAGGGATCAATGCCAAGCTTTTCCATTAAAATCGCAAGGCCGGGCCTTGGAGCTCTTCTAAGAACACCCAATCCCTCCTGCACAAGGACTCTGTTCAGTGGAGAAGCAAGTGAAACACAGTCAGCAATGGTTGCCAGTGCGACAAGATCAAGGAGTCTCCGCAGTTTTTCCTTGGGAATAAGCTCGTTCTGCCATGCCCAACACCAAATCACCCCTGCAGCGCAGAGTCTTTTTGCTGTGATATCCCCGCCGATCTGAGGATTTACCATCGTATCTGAAAGGGCGATCTCCCCCTCAGCAAGGTGATGATCAAGTATCACTACCGGAATACCGCTCTCTCTTATGAGCTTTACTGCTTCGACATCCTGAGTTCCGCAGTCGACCACCACAACAAGATCACACTTCCGTCTCGCGATCGTTACAGCTACATCAGTGTGCAGCCCATATCCCTGGTTGAAACGGTGCGGGATAAAATATCTCACACTTGCCTTCTTATGGAGTGCCATTTCAACTGCAAGAGCTGTTGCTGATATTCCGTCAACATCGTAATCACCGTATACGACCACGTCAGATCCTTCGTCCAACTTTTTAAATATGTCAGAAGCGATCGAATTTGTACCGCCCAGGTCAAGAGACTCCAACATACTCTCCATATCAGGGGATACCCAGTTTTTTATAACTGAATCGCTGGTTTCTGAGGTCACTCCCCTCATCTCAAGCAACGCGGCCTGAAAAAGAGAGCAGTCAAGACGGTTAGCAATTTCCACTGCTGTTTGCCCGGGGCTGTAAATGTTCAGTCCATCTTTTGAACAAAGTACTACCAAAACTATTCGACCGTTCCGCCGGGCCTATTTACCTCTGTGTTATGTGTCTGATCAGGCTCTTCATTGGAGGAGAAAGAATTTCTGGCTGCTGCTACTGATTCAAGTATCGTCTTTTTTTCTTTTTCCACAGCAGCTATCTTCTCATCCTTTGCTTTTAATTCTTTTTTATACTTGCTTCTTACTTCAAACATGGAAAAAATAGAGAATATCCACATTATGGCTGCACCGGTACAGAAGACAAGAACTTCCCATAC
>JAAZCN010000206.1 GCA_012513245.1 Synergistaceae bacterium
GAGGATTTCAAGAACGTTCTCCACCCTCTCTTCCCAATCCTCGGGGTAGTTTGCCTTTATATACTCTTCGTAGCCCTGGGAGTAGAGGACTGTCCTTACAGCCTCATGTACATCAGAAGTAAACCCTAATATCTCCAGCATGTTTTTTGCCAGTTCCTTGGCACCGTTTCCTGATTTGCCTTTCAGTCCGCCGCCTGTTTTTGACATATCATCCCAGACAACTGCAGGATCCATATCAGCCGTCTTTTGAAGCTGTTCGGAAAGAACCTCGACGCTCTTCTTTCCGACTCCCCTAGAGGGAACATTAGCGACCCGCGAAAGGGATATACTGTCTCTTGGATTAACAGCAAGACGCAGCATCGAAAGGACATCCTTGACTTCGAGTCTCTCATAGAAGGCAAGGCCTCTGATGACCCTGTACGGGATGCCCCTTTCGAGCAATGTCTGTTCAATACCGCGGCTAAGCGCGTTCATTCTGTAGAGTACCGCCATCTCACAGTACTTGTACCCGTCGTCTCTCATGCTTTCTATGTGATCGGCTATCCACACGGCCTCATCCAGATCAGTGCGTGACCTGTAAATGCTTATGGGCTTGCCCCCGGGCTCTGCTGTCCAAAGATCCTTGGGATGTCTGTCAGAGTTCTTCCGGATCACTCCGTTTGCGCCTTCAAGTATTTTTCCGGTAGAGCGATAATTCTGGTCTAGGACCACTATTTTTGCGCCCTTAAAGTCATTGGCAAAGTTCATGATCATGCTCATATCGGCTCCGCGCCATCCATATATAGACTGGTCCGGATCGCCGACCACCATTATCTTACGGCCTGAGTCTACAAGACAACGCAAAAGGAGATACTGAGGCCTGTTGACATCCTGGTATTCATCTACGAGGATCCATTCAAGACGAGAACGTTCACGCTCACGTACTTCTTTGTTTGTCGCAAGTATATGCAGGGGAAGCACCATAAGATCATCAAAATCAAGTGCTCCCTGTGAAATCAGGTATTGCTGATATTTTTCATAGAGGGGAAGCCACCTTGTCTGTATTGCAGGTTGCCTCGTAACCGGATTTGACTCTGTTTTGACCCGTGATATGAGTTCGATCGCTCCCCCGGCGTCCATTATGCGGGGGTCAATGTCCAGCTGATTCAACACTTTTTTTACAACTTTTTTTGTGTCGCTTCTGTCGAAAATAACAAAACTTTTCGGATACCCAAGCTTCATAAGAGTATCCGAATTTCGGTGAAGGAATCGAAGTCCGTATGCGTGAAAGGTAGAGACCTCCATACCCCTCAGGTCAGAACCAAGCAAACTTTCTACTCTTGTCTTCATCTCCTTGGCAGCCTTATTCGTAAAGGTTAAGGCAAGTATCCTCCAGGGAGCAACATTCTTTGCCTCTATTAGATAAGCTATCTTTGAAGTGAGAACACGGGTCTTGCCGCTGCCCGCACCCGCTAAAACAAGTTCATGTCCGTCGCAGAAAACAACAGCTTCTTTTTGTTTGGGATTCAAAGAATCAATGATTTTTTCTGACATATGTTTGTGATCACCTTTGATCTCTATTTATCAGTTTATGAAAAAGGGGGCCTCTCGGCCCCTC
>JAAZCN010000207.1 GCA_012513245.1 Synergistaceae bacterium
CTTTTTGTGCCGAGCCCATTTAATTTAAGAAAGATCTACACTCAGGAGGTGTAACGCCATAGCAAACAGGGACGACGAACCCCGCGTGAATTCCGACATTCGGGCAACAGAGATTCTTCTCATTGATGGAGAAAATGCTAAACGCGGCGTAATAAGCACGAAAGAAGCACAGGCACTGGCTGATGCGGCCGGACTTGACCTGGTAGAGGTAGCCCCTCAGGCGACCCCACCGGTATGCAGGATAATGGATTATGGAAAGTACCGTTTCCAGCAGCAGAAGCGTGACAAGGACGCCCGTAAGAAACAAAAAAATCAGGTAGTAAAAGAGATCAAGATGCGTCCAAAGATCGACCAGCATGACTATGATTTTAAAGTGAAGGCAATTAAGGTCTTCCTTCAGGCAGGTCATCGTGTCAAGGTCTCCATCTTCTTCAGAGGAAGAGAGATGGCATTTCTTGACCGCGGCAGAGATGTCCTAAACAAGGTCATGGCTGCGATAGTTGATTTTGGCAAAATGGAGATGGAACCAAGGATGGAAGGCTCATATATGAGGATAATGATAGCCCCCGCCATCCAGCTTGATGCAGCAAAAAAGGCCTCCGCTCCAAAAGAAGGCGCTCCGGCTGCGGAGAACAAAGTAAAGAAAGAAGCAGCTCCCAAAACAACTGATGCTGCTCCTAAAAAAGAGCCTGAGCCTAAAGAGCTAAAGGAATCTGAAGAGGTCAAAAAACCTATAGAGATCAAAGAGCCAATAGAGACCAAAGAGGTTGAGGAAAAAACTGACAGCGAATAGCTATTATATTCGGTACTGCCGATAAAACCGTAAAATAATAATGCGTGATCGTCTCTTTCACAGAGATATAACAGCAAGAGGAGGAACTATGTAATGCCCAAGATGAAAACCCACTCCGCCACAAAAAAACGTTTTAAGCTTACCGGATCAGGCAAGGTCACCTTCAAGAAGAGCGGCCGCTCTCATCTTCTTTCTTCAAAGAATGCGAAACGGCGCCGCTCACTTAGGAGAAAGGGTATCCTTCCAGCAGCGGTAGAGGGGCACATTAAGAAAGTTATGCCCTACGCATGAGGCCGGGGCTCTTTTAACGAGAAATAATATTGAGGAGTGACATTAAATGCGAGTAAAGGGATCAAGTGCAAGCCGCAATAAACTTAAAAAATTATACAGCATCACAAAGGGATTCTGGGGACGCAAAAAGAACGTATATCGCAGGGCTCGTGAAGCCTACCTGCACGCTCTTTCAAGCGCCTTTACCGGCCGCAAGCTTAAGAAACGCGATTTCAGAAAACTCTGGATCATGCGTATAAATGCAGCTGCCCGTGCAAATGGAATAGCTTACAGTGCGCTCATAAACGGATTGAAGAAGGCAGAGATCAACATTAACCGCAAGATCCTTGCGGACCTTGCCGTCAACGACATGCCCGCTTTCTCGAAACTTGTTGAAAAGGCCCAGTCAGCCCTTAAATCATAAACTTTCGCAGAGCGGTAAATTGAAAGTACACACTTCTTATAGAGTTGAACAAGTCATAGTTCTGGGGTTCCTGCTGGTCATATTAGTGGGAGCCCTACTGCTATGGTCATCCAACAAATATTTGTACGATATGCCGATAACCGTTGAGGACGCTCTTTTTATGTCTACGTCAGCTGTATGCGTAACAGGCCTTGTCACCATAAACCTTCATACAGGATTGGGGATGGCCACGCAGCTTATAATTTTGATCCTTATCCAGATAGGCGGGCTTGGTTTCATGACTGCTGTAATGATGCTTGGAGTGGCTGTTGGAAGAAGAATGGGCATCAAGAGCAGGCTTTTCTTTCTCTTAGGCTTTGGTTTAAATGGTATAAGCGGCGCGGTGAGGCTTTTAAAAATATTGGCAAAGTATACATTTGCAGCAGAAAGCTTTGGGGCCGTGCTTCTTTACTGGGGGTTTATCCGCCATGGAATACCTGTAAAAAAGTCTATTTACTATGCTGTTTTTCATTCGGTGAGCTCTTTTTGTAACGCAGGTTTTTCTCCCCTCCCAAATGGTCTTAATGGTTTTTCGCTCTCTATCATAGTTCCTGCTGTAGTGATGACGCTTATAATATTGGGAGGTATAGGATTCCCCGTTTTCGCGAACTGCTGGGAGGTTTTTAGGAAAAAAGGCAGGATATCGCATTATTCGAAGCTTGTACTCTACATCACTTTCTGGCTTTTAACAGCGGGAACGGTGATGTTTTTGATATCAGACTGGAATAGCGGTCTTGCCGGGCTACCCGGCTGGGCAAGAATTTGGAATGCCCTCTTTACGAGTGTAACGACCAGAACTGCAGGTTTCGACACAGTCCGGCCCTCTTCATTTTCAGAGCTGGGGAAGATACTGATGATAGTGCTTATGGTAATAGGAGCATCTCCGGCATCTACAGGAGGCGGCATTAAGACAACAACACTTGGGGTACTTGCAGTTGCAGCATGGAACGAGATGCTTGGTAGGGACGAAAATGTTTTTTGGTACAGGAAGATAGCCTATTCAACAGTCAGGAGAGCTCTGGCTATGGCCTTTATGTATGTAATTACTTTTTTTATAGGGGCAATACTTCTTTCACTGATCGAAGACTTTTCTTTTGAAGCCCTTCTCTTTGAGGCTGTCTCCGCGATGGGAACTGTAGGGCTTAGCCTTGGTATAACACCTGAATTATCTGTTGCTGGTAAAATGGTCCTTGTTATATTAATGTTCTGGGGAAGGGTCGGAATACTTACGTTCTTTGCGACCCTGATCAAAGAGGAGAAGAAGGTAGAAATACACTATACAGAGGTAAATATTCCCATAGGATAACCATCCTCGAAGGAGTGGAAACGATGAGCGAAGAGAAAAAAAGTTTCCTTATAGTCGGACTGGGACGTTTCGGAATATCTTTGTGCGAGAAACTTGTTGAGCTTGGACAGAGCGTAATAGGAGTGGATCAGCTAGCAGGACCTGTGGCTGAGATGTCAGAAAAGATAGATGTTGCAGCCCAACTTGATGTCTCTGATGAGAGCGCGTTGATAAAAGTCGGAGCTAAAGAGGTCGACATTGCCATTGTAACGATAGGCTCGAGCCTGGAGAACAGCATCCTCTGCACCTCAATACTGGTAGATCTTGGTGTTCCTCTTGTCGTAGCAAGGGCAAACAGTGCACTTCACGCTAAGATACTTGCAAGGGTCGGCGCTCACAGAATAGTATTTCCTGAGTGGGATATGGGGCATAAAGTTGCCGAAAATTTTGTATATCCATGGTATTCAAAATTTACCAAAATCGCCGGCGGCGATTTTTTCTTCGGAAAGATAACGCCTATTCCCGAAATGGTCGGGAAGACGATGTCGGAACTGAAATTTTCACAGCGCTATAAAGTGATAGTAATATTGCTTGAACATGCCGGAAAACAGGAATCGCCATCCCCTATCAAACCTTTTCAGGAAACAGACAACCTTTGGGTGCTGGGGCACAGAGAGGACATGGACAAGCTTATAACAAAACCCGATCCAGACGGCGAGTGATCGCAACCTCAGGCCGGATCAGGCTTTTATGCATATACTGGAGGAATATAAAGATGTTTGAGGAACTAAAGGAGCATGGAATGGAAAAGTTGGCAGAATCAGGACTTATGGAGAGGCTTGATAAGCTAAAAAAAGCAGGAATGGAAAAGATATCTGAGACATCGCTGCCTAACGATCTTCAGACAGTTCGCACCAACCTTCTGGGACGAAAGGGCGAGGTCACAGAGGTGTTGAAAAGCGTTGGACAGGCGGCACCTGAACTGAGGAAAGTACTTGGCCAGGCAGCCAACGAGGTCAAAGAAATACTAAACCAGGCCATCGAGCAGAGAAACGAGGAACTCATCAACTGCGCCTCCTGCTTTGAAGGAGCGGCGGACATTACACTTTCAGGGATAGACTTTACGACTGGTGGGCTTCACCCGATAACCCAGATGTGTTACGACCTTAACGATGCATTCCGATCACTTGGCTTTGAGGTCTTTTCGGAACCGGAGATAACGAGCGAGCTTTACGCGTTTGACAACCTTAACTTTGCCCCGGAGCACCCCGCCCGCGAGAGCATGGACACTTACTGGCTCAAAGGGCACGACGAAGAACGGGGCGCAAATCGTCTCTGCATGAGGCCCCACCTAACGGGTGCGAGCGTTCGTTACCTCCGGGAGCACGGAGCACCGGCACGTTTTGTCTATCCCGGAAGGGTCTACAGGAACGAGACTACCGATGCAAGACACGAAAGAGCCTTCTTTCAGTATGAGGCGTTGATCGTGGACAAGGACTTCTCCTTTGCATCCGGCAAGGTGCTCGTCAAAACGATCCTCGATAAAATCTTCGGGAGAGATGTTGAAGTCAGAATGAGGGTCGGATTCTTTCCCTTCGTCGAACCGGGTTTTGAGATTGACATGCGTTGTCTGGTCTGCGGAGGAGAGGGCTGTAAAGTCTGCAAACACGTCGGATGGATAGAGGTAATGCCCGGAGGCACCCCGCACCCAAATGTACTCAAGGCGGCAGGGCTCGATCCGACAGTCTGGTCAGGATTCTACATCAATATTGGACTGGACAGGCTTGTAATGATGAGATACGGTGTAGATGATGTGCGCCTCTTCCACAGCGCCGACCTTCGCTTCCTTAATCAGTTCAAATAGGAGATATTTAAGATGAAACTTTCACTTAACTGGATAAAAAAATATGTTGATCTTCCCAAAGATCTCACAATGGAGAAACTTTCTTATGATCTGACGATGTGCACCGTTGAGGTCGAAGACTCCATC
>JAAZCN010000208.1 GCA_012513245.1 Synergistaceae bacterium
AAAGGCTTACCGGGGAGGTCCACAGTTGAACCGTACATACGATGTCCTTTTGGCCGGCTATTTCGGTTTTGGCAACCTGGGAGACGAACTCCTGGCAGAGGCTTGTGTATGACTGCTTGAGAACAATGGAGTCTCCAGGGGGAGGATCGCTGTTCTCTCTGCTGACCCGGAAAGTACGAACGACACGCTTGGGGTGAGTGCTTTTGACAGATGGAAAATATCTGAGGTACGCAAAGCTCTTAAGAATTCAAAGACTATGCTCCTTGGCGGCGGCGGTCTTTTTCAGGATCAGACTAGCCTCAGATCATGTATGTACTACTGGTCTATCATCCAGATGGCCCGTTTTTGCTCTGTAAAGACATGGGCGATGGGGCAGTCATTAGGACCGCTCAATACAGCTCTTGGTTCATATTTTGCTAAAAAGGCCTTCAGCAGATGTCTTTACCGAAATGTCAGGAACAGAAGCTCTCTGGGGATGCTGAACAACTGGGGGTTTTTTGGCACACAGTCTCCCGATCTTGTCATGTCTCTTAAAGTCAACAGAGATTTTGAGAAGGGTGACAGGCTTTTGCTCAACCTTCGCACCGGGTATGATAAGGTTTCAAGGTTGACTGTCAGTTCCGCGATAAAAACAGCGGAGGAAAGAAATCTAAGGATATCTGCCATAGCTTTTGCGGATGACGATCTTAAAGAGTTCGAGAAGTACGTTTATAAAGGTACTTTAAAATTAGATCAAATCACTGTTGTAAAAAACCTGACTCAGTTTGAAGATATACTGGTAAGAAGTTGCTGTGCCATCGGAATGAGGCTGCATTTCATTATTCTTGCATTTCTTGCCGGACTGCCTGCCCGTGGGGCTCCATATGATCCGAAAGTCGTCTCATTCTGCAAGGAATGGGATATTCCGGTCGTTGGATCAGCAGGAGCCGATTTTTCGTCATTGACTGAAGCAGGTATACTTGAAGAGGCAGCAGATAAAGTGGACGGGTCGTTCAAAGAGGGCCTTAGCATTGTGTTGGGAGAAACTTATGGAGATAACCAGAATAAATGAACTGGAACAAATAGCCTCTGAAGTAAGGAAAGATATTGTGCGAATGGTCGGTGTCGCACGATCGGGACCCCTTGAATTCCCTCTTCTGATTTCTGACGTCCTTGTATATCTTTACTGGGAAGAGATGCTGCTTCTTGCACAGAACCCGAAGAGGAACGACAGAGATAGGTTTATCCTTGGAACGGAGGATGGCGTGCCTGTTCTCTATTGTATACTTGCGAGACGTGGATACTACGAGAGGGAAGAACTTTGGCACTACAGAAGGCTCGGGGCACTGCTCCAGACCCTGCCGGATTTCAGAAGGACACCGGGCATAGAAGCACCCTGTGTGACATCAGGGACGGAGCTGTCTATTGCTGCCCCTCTTGCCCAGTCGCTCAGTATGGACGGTCTCAGCGCAAGGGTCTTTTGTCTACTTGAAGAGCGTGAGTGCGGATGCGAGAATTTCTTTCTTGAGGCGGAAAGATGCGCGAAAAAAAATATCAAAAATATTATCGTGATCGCAGCATATAAAAAGAGAGCAGGATTTGATGCAGATGTGCTGCAGATCAAGTGCAGAGAGCGTCTTTCCGGATACGGGTGGAGAATACTTGAAATGGATGGCAATGATTTTGCCTCGATGGAGGAGATCTTTGGCAGTCTGGATCTTGATGTACCTAAACCAACAGCCATCTTTACCTCAATAAAGAACGACAGGGGACTGTCTTTTGCAGAGAGTGGCCCTGCAAGAACGAAAAAAAGGCTGAGCATTGAAGCGATGGACAGAGCTTTGGAAGAATTGGAGAGTAAATCAAATGGATGACAGGTCAAAATCATGTACATGGAATGATTTTTGTGAATATCTGGCTTCGTTCGCTGAGGAAGATGATTTCGTTCTGGTTGTCCAGGAAATGGACATTGACCTTGGGCCCTTAAAGGACTTGCCGGAAGAAAAAATATTCGTATCATCTGCCTCAGATCCCAACATGATACTAAATGCCGCCGGGCTTGCGCTAAACGGCAAAAAGCCATGGATCGCAGGTGTCTCTTCCGGGATACTGAGCAGGAGCTATTCACAGATCAGGGAGTCGCTTGCGATACCTTCACTTCCGGTGAGAATAGCGGTTCCTGACGGAGGCCTTTCTTGTGGTGAGGAGGGTGCCTCCAGAATAATGACGGAAGATCTCTCCCTTATGAGAGCTTTGCCCAATATGAGTGTGGCTGTTCCCTCTGACAGGAGTTCTGCAAGGGGAATGATCGATGCCGCGCGCAGGACAGAAGGTCCTGTTTACATAAGGCTTGGACAGACCCCTCTTTCCCAGCTGAAAGATGATCCTGATGGGGAATTCAGCTTTGGAGGCGCGAGGCTTTTGCGCGAAGGAACATCAGTTACAGTATGCACCTGCGGGATAATGGGTCATCAGGCCCTGAAGGCAGCAGATATACTTGACCAGCAGGGTATAGATATAGAGATACTCGACTGTTACAGCCTTAAGCCTTTCCCGGAACAGACTCTTCTTGCCTCCGTAAGAAGAACGGGCTGCTGTGTGGTTGCTGAGGAACACAGCTCGATAGGGGGCCTATGCGGTGCTACTGCAGAATGCCTTTCCAGTACTTATCCGGTACCTGTTAAGTTTGTTGCAATAGACGACAAGTTTGTCCACAGTGGAACACCTGAAGAACTCAGGGAGTATTTTGGTTTGACATGGAAAGAGATAGTTAACGCCGCGGCGCAGGCATGGGCGCTCCGTAGGAGGTAAATTTTCTGGTATGGAAATAAAATTTTCCGGGGTAACAAAGATATTTCAGCCCGATATAATAGCTTTGGAAGATATATATATGCAGGTGGAAAAGGGAGAGTTTGTCTATCTTGTCGGCGAGACAGGATCAGGTAAAACAACTCTGATGCGCTGCATTACGCGCGAAGTGATCCCTACGAGGGGACAGATAAGCGTAGGAGGCAACCTTCTCAGAAAGATAAACAGATTTGACCTGGCCCTTTTCAGAAGAGACATAGGAGTTGTCTTTCAAAGCTTCCTTCTTCTTCCTAACCTCACTGCATTTGAGAATGTTGCCTTTGTTCTCGAAGTAATGGGGCTTCCTCCGCGAGAAATAACAGAGAGAGTTTCTGAGGTCCTTAAGCTTGTAGGGATCTGGCGGCGGAGGAATTTATACCCGCCTCAGCTTTCCGGAGGAGAACAGCAGCGTCTGGCAATAGCTAGATCTATAGTAAACGGGCCGTCACTCCTGATCGCAGATGAACCTACAGGAAACCTCGATACCCATACCGCTGATGAAATAATGCAGCTGGTACAGGGAATAAACGCAGCAGGAACAACTGTTATGATGGCGACACATAACCAGTACCTTGTAGACACATACCGGCACAGGGTAATAGAGATACACAGGGGACGCATCGTAAGGGACGAAGAGCAGGGGAGGTATGAACTTCATGGCGGCTGTTAGGTATGCTTGCAGGGATGGATGGAGGCTTATCGTTCGCCATTGGGGCATGAGCCTGCTGACGATATTCACAGCAATGTCTGTCTTTTTCATAATAGGAGCCAGTACACTGTTCGTACTTAATGTAAGAAACATAGTAAGTTCACTTGAAAACCAGATGACGATACAGGTTTACCTCAAACCTAAAGCTGACGTCAAAGCTGTGGAGAAAGCTGTTAAAGCGCTCCCTTCTGTCAAAGAGACGAAGCTTATAACAAAAGATATGGCGCTTGAACGTCTTCGCTCAAGGATAGGAGAACAGGCAAAAGCTGTAATGTTGCTGGGAGAGAACCCCTTGCCGGAAAGCATCGAGATCAAGGTGAGAAAGGCTTCAGAAGTAGCGGAAACAGCGCGTTTGCTTGTCGCTGTGCCCGAGATAGAGGATATTGTTTACGCGGGACGTGTCGCCGAGAAGCTCACGAGGGTATCCGGCTTTGTTGAAAAGTTCTCGATCGTGATGCTGCTGGTAGCAATTGCGGCAAGCGGGGTCGTCCTTTTTAACACCATAAGGATCTCGGTATATTCAAGGGAAGAAGAGATAGGTGTAATGATGATGGTAGGAGCTACCTCGACCTATGTGACTCTACCCTTTGTCATTCAGGGTTTTATTCTTGGTCTTACAGGAGCTTTTTTGGCATCCCTCCTGCTCGGAGGTACTTACTATGCCGCTGTGACAAGATTGAAAGACATGCTCCCTTTCATACCGTTTATTGAATCTACAAAACTTACAGGCAAACTAGCGTTTATGCTCATATGCTGCGGTGCAACAGTGAGCCTCATATCAAGTCTTATGGCTGTGGAAAAATTTATCAGGAAAGCGTCAAAACCGCTTTAACGAATCTGCCGGAGGGTAAAAATGAATTTGTACTGTAAAAGGATTGCCAGTATTCTAATGGTCTTTTTTCTGACAACATCTCTCCTTCTCTTTTTTACAGGAGGACATATTTCTGCTGCCGAAAAAAAAGAAGATGACATAGACAGTCAGATCCAAAAACAGGAAGAAGAGTATCAGAGAATACAAAAACGTATCTCAACTACAAAGAAAAAACTCTCTGAAACAACTAAAAAGGAAAGGACAGTTACCCAGCAAATAGAGGTGCTTAGCCAAAAAATAACGATAACACAGCAGAAGGTAAGTGTAGTTACCCTAAAAGTAAAAAAGATCCAACGGAATATCGTGAAACTTTCTAACGAAATAGTTAATAAAAACAAAAAGATAGCAGAGGTAGAAGAACTTTTAAAACTTCGCCTCGTCTCTATTTATAAGTACGGCGGCGTTACTGACTTTAACCTTTTGCTCTCGTCGCAGGGAGCGGAAGATGCGATGGCAAACTCTTATCTGCTTGCTAAGATCGCAGAGCAAGACCAGCAGCTCATTACAGAACTTAAATTTCAGAAACAGAAGCTGAACGAGACTCAGGAACAGCTCAAGGTTCAAAAGTTAAGCCTTGAATCACACGGCAAAGAACTAAAGACGCAGACTCATGAGCTTAAAGGGGCGGCGAATGAGAGAAATTCGATACTTGCAAGAGTTCGCAAAGATAAAGACCTATATATGGCTCAGCATAATGAGCTTTTGAGGGCATCAAAAGAACTCCAGGCGACAGTAAAAAGATTGCTTACAGAAAAAAGAAAGCTGGCTGCAAAGAAAAATCCCGGAAAACCACAGACAGTCTACTACAGAGGCGGAAGGCTTGCCTGGCCGGTACAGGGCACTATCACGAGCACGTTTGGAACAAGGATACATCCAATATTTAAAACTAAAATAACCCACACAGGGCTTGATATCAGTGCGCCTAAGGGTACTCCGGTCAAAGCGGCAGATACAGGAGAAGTACTTTTTACCGGATGGCTGAGCGGCTACGGCCATGTTGTAATTCTTGACCACGGAGGGAACCTTACAACTGTTTATGCTCATCTTTCGAGGATCGAATGTACAGAAGGTGCAAAGGTCAACAGGGGCGGTCTTATCGGAAGGGTCGGATCCACGGGGGTCGCTACCGGAAACCATCTCCATTTTGAAACCAGGGTAAATGGAGACGCGGTCAACCCAATGAGATACCTGCAGTAATATTTTTGCTTATAAGCGCAAAGAAAGGTTAGTGGTCTTCATGTTTAATAAATACAGAGATATCGCTTTTGGCGTTGTTTTAGGTCTGATGGTAGCTGCAGGTATATATATGACTCCCCCGGCGATCAGCGCCGACTGGCCAAAGGGACTTCCATTTTCGCCCCAGCAGCTTGCGATAATCAAACAGACCAAGATGGCTCTTGAGACGTACCAGGTCGACGGTGACAAAAAAAACACTATTGATGACACAAAGATGTATTACGGGGCCATGAAAGGTCTGGTCAGCTCTGTAGGCGACCCATTCACACGTTTTGTGGAGCCCAAAGAGCTGGAGGAAGAGAACCTTGAGATGGAGGGCGAGTACGGAGGTCTTGGGATATACATCACCTCACGTGACGGAAGAACTATCGTTATCGCGCCTATAGAGAACACACCTGCAGACAGGGTAGGCCTGAAGCCTCTGGATGAGATAGTTAAGGTCGATGATAAGAACGTCATAGGTATGACAAGTGACGAAGTTGTCAAATTTTTGAGAGGTCCTGCAGGAAAACCGGTCAAGATCGGTGTCAGACGAAAAAATGAAGAAAAATTACTGGAATTCAACATAGTGAGAGAAATAATAAAGATAAAAACTGTCAGGCTGGAAATGCTAGGCGGACGAATAGCATACATAAAGATAAATCAGTTCAACCTGAAGACAGACGGTGAGCTTGAGGCGATCATAAAGTCTGCCAAAGCAAAAAAAGCCACAGGTATTCTGCTGGACCTCAGAAATAACCCCGGAGGCCTTCTTAACTCCTGTGTGGATGTAACGTCGCAGTTCATAAACGGCGGTGTCGTAGTAGGGATGAAGGGCCGTTTTGAAAAGGCGAATGACATTCTGTACGCTGTTGAGGGAAGGGCGACCAAACTGCCTGTTGTAGCTCTGGTAAATGAAGGAAGCGCGAGTGCTGCCGAAATACTGGCAGGGGCCCTGAAAGATCACAAAAGGGCAACTATAGTAGGGACCAAGACATTTGGTAAAGGTTCGGTACAATCTCTCTTCAACCTGCCTGACAACTCCGGCATATACATTACGATCGCACGCTACACGACACCTTCCGGATTCGTTATTGATCACAAGGGTCTTGAGCCCAATGTCAAGGTACAGGGCGAGATAACAAAAGAAAAAGCGAACGATAAGCAGCTAGGGAAAGGACTTGCATTACTGCGCAAAGAAATCGCAACAAAGACAAAAAAAGCTAAGTAGAAAAGGTAGATCGGATGGGACGCCACTACAAACGCAAAAAGAGCCTTATCCTTGGTATTATCAAACTGACCTTAATTATAGTTCTATCGTTTGCGTTGCTCTTTGTCTTTTGCAGGCTCCACCCTGAAAAATTCTCTCCCTCTATAGTGAGCAGGGCAGAGAGCATTTCTGCCACTTCGGATAGATTGAGATCAAAAGCCTTTTCTCTGTTTAAAGAAGACAAAGACGATTTAAAAGTGACATCAGACAATAAACTTCAAAAAGAAGAAAAAGAAGACAAAGAAGAAAAAGAGAGATTTTCGATCGTCAGTAAAGACATAACAGCTAAAAATGAAAACTTCTACGCAGAGGTCACGGATAAGAGGCCTATCCTTGCGATAGTTGTGGACGATGGGGGAAATTCCCTGGAAATGGCCAGACAAGTTGCATCACTGGAACTCCCCCTCACTTGGGCAATACTTCCATACACAAGATACGCGGGTGAAACCTCATCCATGGCGGACGACGCCGGTATACCCTATTTACTGCATCTGCCCATGCAGGCAGAGATAGACAAGGATCCTAAAGAATACCTGGTCGGTGAGGGAATGGATCGGAACAGGATAAGAGATGTCACTATCAAAGCCCTTGATTCTCTTCCTTCGCCTATAGGCATAAATAACCACAGGGGTTCACTTGCAACCTCGCAAAGGGACATAATGGTCCCTGTAATCGATGTTCTTAAAGAGAGGGAACTGTTGTTTCTGGACAGCAGAACGTCCGGAAAAAGTGTCGCTTATGAAACAGCCAAAGCCGCAGGTATAAGGTCGTTAAAGAACCAGGCATTCCTTGACGGAACGCCCGACAAGGATGTAATAAGAGCAAGATTCGACCAGGTGGTAAAAATGACACTACAGAGAGGGAATATGATAGCGATCTGCCATTTTAGACCGGCGACCATTCCCTTTCTTGAAAAGCTGAATAAGGAATATATGGAACTTCCTGTACTGCTTGTCACACTTCCGGAGATGGCTGAAATACTGAAAGAAAAAGAGGATGATGAAGAAAAACAATGATGACAGGCTCAGAGACGAACATGGTCATTGGAACACAGTGGGGCAATGAGGGCAAAGGAAGAATTGTGGATTTCATTGCCAACAGGTCTGATGTCGTTGTCCGTTTTCAGGGGTGTTCAAATGGCGGTCGAACTATATTTGCATGCGGTGAAAAATACAGAGTAAGCTACCTGCCCAGCGGGATACACCATGACGGCAAAAACTGTCTTATCTGCAGCGGCGTCACACTGGACCTTGAAAAGGTCTCAGACGAGATAGCGATGCTGAAGGAAGCCGGTGTTCTCAAAGCCAGGCTTACCATAAGCAAGTCATGCCACCTCATACTGGACTATCATAAAAAACTTGATGTCCTTGACGGAAGGATCCTTGGTCATGAAAGAAATAGAACTATGGTCGAACAGGGATTTGGACACTGCTGCTGCGACAAGTACAGAAGGATGGGCATAAGGGTAGCTGACCTTCTCCATCCCGATATTCTCCATGATAAAATCAAAGAAAACCTAAAAGTAAAAAATGAATACTTTACAAAAATTTACGGGGAAAAACCGCTCGATCCGGACGAACTGTATACGAAATGTCTCCGTCTTGCGGAAAAGATCATACCTTACATAGGAACTCCGGAAGATATAGTTGAGAAAGCTGTATCAAAAAACCTTGGGATCCTCTTTGAAGCCTGCGACGGAGCACTCAACGACGTTGAACGCGGTCTTTATCCTTATGTTATGCCAATATCTTCGTTATCAGCGGCAGCGCTTGCCGGGACAGGTCTCAGGTGGAATTCTCCGATGCGTATAATTGGTGTTGCCAAGGCCTATTCTACAAGAAACGATAGTGGTCCTTTTATTACTGAAGAAACAAGTGCAGTGACTGCTTTTATCAGGAACAGAGGAAAAGAATTCACCGGAGTGTCGATAGAGCCGAGGCGCATAGGCTGGCTTGATCTGCCTGCCCTCAGATACGCAATAAAAGAAAACGGAGTACACGCACTTGCACTCACGAAGCTCGATGTCTTTACAGGGGTGGATGAACTGAAGGTCTGCACCGCATATAATGTCGATGGTGTAGAAAAAAAGATGCTTGACATAACCAACCGGGATGCCTGGAAAGCCCTTCCCGTCTACAAGACTTTTGAAGGGTGGAGAGAAGAACTCTCTTTATACAATGATTTTAAAACTTTACCGATACAGGCACGCGAATATATAAAATTTATTGAAGAAGAATCCGGGGTCCCTGTCATTTGGGCCGGAGTCGGAGCGGACTGGGGAAAGGCTCTCTTGATAAGAAGGTAAGTAAGATCAAATAACAAGAATACAAAAATTCTACCTTAAAAACTTCAGAAACATTTCAAAAACTGTTGACATGTCAGGCGGAATCGGTATAATAGCTAGCGTTGTTGCAGATGCGGTACGGCTATGCGGTGCGGGCGGATAGCTCAGCGGGAGAGCACCTGCCTTACACGCAGGGGGTCGTAGGTTCGAAACCTATTCCGCCCACCATACAACTGAAAAAGTGGAGCTGTAGCTCAATTGGTTAGAGCGCCGGCCTGTCACGCCGGAGGTCGCGGGTTCAAGTCCCGTCAGCTCCGCCACTTTTTAACGCCACTGAGATGGCGGGATAGCTCAGTAGGTAGAGCAACGGACTGAAAATCCGTGTGTCCCCAGTTCAATTCTGGG
>JAAZCN010000209.1 GCA_012513245.1 Synergistaceae bacterium
AATCCGCTCTGAAGAGAGACTTCTCTTAGTTGCAACAGACGGCGAATCATACGGACATCACCATAAATTTGGAGAGATGGCATTGGCCCGTCTTTTTGAAAGGTTTGATCAGGATCCGGAAGTCTCACTTCCGGACATAGGGTCTTTTTTAGAAAACCATCCGGCCAGATATGAGTGCCGTATCAAGGAGAACTCATCTTGGTCCTGTGTGCATGGAATAGAACGCTGGAGAAACGACTGTGGGTGCAGCACCGGCGGAAAACGAGGCTGGAGCCAGTCATGGAGAGCACCCTTAAGAGAGGCATTCGACAGGCTGTCGAACAAGATCGACGAAGCCTTTTACGAAACAGTCTCGCCCTACTTTGGTCCATGGGACCTGAGAAACCTCTCGATAGAACACTACCGGTCGGCTAAAGCAAACAAAAAAGAAGAGAACGAGACAGGGATGGATTTCCTTTCAAAATACCTGGGCTGCATAGGTGAAAAGGAGGGAGCTTCGATCCTTTCAATGCTTGAAGCAGAACGGATGCGTATGTTTATGTTTACTTCGTGCGGATGGTTTTTCAATGACAGCTCCGGCGTAGAGACAAAACAGGTCATCTCCTTCGCTGTAAGAGCAGCTGAGCTTACCTCTAACGTGATCGAAAAAGACCTTATAAGAGAACTTCTGACAGATCTGCAAAAAGTCAGAGGCAACGATAAAAAATATCCAAACGCAAGGATAATGACCGAACGTGAAATAATCGCAAAGATCCCCCCCTGCAGCAACGGTAAAAACGGGAGATTTTTAAACTGTTCGCTCAAAACTACAGCCGCGGCATCCGTTTCCCCAGCCGGAGGCACCCAATTTGGAGGAGAAAAGATGACATACATGAATTACGGCGGCAATCTTGCCCAATCGATCCTATCAACACTTGAAAGAGATCCTACCTTCAGAAATGTAGCCTATTTTTCGATGGAGATAGGGCTTACTCCTGAGATACCCACCTATTCAGGAGGTCTGGGGATACTTGCCGGAGACATCCTTAAGAGCGGAGCTGATCTTGGAGTACCTATGGTCGGGATCACACTCCTCTACAAAAAAGGATATTTTGCACAGAAAATAAACGAACAGGGAAGACAGACTGAAAGGCCTGTGGAATGGGACCCGACAGAGCTTCTTACGCAGCTGCCAAACAGGGTCTCGATCGTCATGAACGGCAGAAGCGTCTCGGTAGCAGTATGGACTTACACGATAGTCGGATACTCAGGACATCCGATCCCGATCCTCTTCCTCGATACCGACCTCCCTGAAAACACACCTGAGGACAGGGCTCTGACCGATGAGCTCTATGGAGGCGATAACAGATACAGGCTGTGCCAGGAGCTTATACTTGGGATCGGCGGGCTGAGAATCCTTCGTGATTTAGGTTATCGAAATATAAAGACATTCCACCTAAACGAGGGACATGCCGGTTTTATTACTCTTGAACTGTTAAGGGAACAGGGTTATCCGGACCTCCAGAAAATACGCAATCAGGTCGTTTTCACAACGCATACTCCTGTCGCAGCCGGGCATGACTTTTTCTCCTATGACCTTATAAATGAGGTCATAGAGAGCTCCTTCATCGAGAAACTCAAGAGCACTGTCGGCGGGAGCGGGCTGTCAATGACAGACCTTGCGCTCAAGTTCAGCAGGTATGTGAACGGAGTATCGCGCAAGCATGCAGAGATAAGCAGAGCCATGTTCAACTCTGATTCCATCGACTCTGTAACGAACGGAGTCCACTCCACCACATGGACATGCGACTCATTCGCGGCCCTGTTCGACAAGTACACCCCGGGATGGCGAACAAACACCGGCAGACTGATGCAGGCGATACAGATCCCGAACGAAGAGATATGGGAGGCCCACCAAACTGCAAAACTAAAGCTATTTGACATGGTATATGAGGAGACCGGACAGAAGCTTGACCCTGAGATCCTTACGATAGGGTTTGCCAGAAGAGCCGCTACCTATAAAAGGGCTGACCTCGTCTTTACTGACATAAAGAGACTTCTGGAAATAGGGGACGGCAAGATACAGTTCATTTTTTCGGGAAAGGCTCATCCTCACGATGAACCGGGTAAGGACATCCTCCAGAAAATATTCAACATATCGAAGGAACTGGGAAAAACAATGCCCGTGGTCTTCATCGAAAATTACAACATCGCTCCTGCAAAGCTGATCACTTCGGGTGTCGACCTATGGCTCAACACCCCGGTAAGACCGAGGGAGGCCTCGGGGACCAGCGGCATGAAATGCGTACATAACGGGATAATGAATTTTTCCGTTCTCGACGGATGGTGGATAGAGGGCTGCCTTGAGGGCCATACCGGCTGGGCGATCGGACCGGAACCGGGACCGGATGACATGAACGGATGTAACGAAACAGAGGACGCGGATGATCTCTACAAAAAACTGCAGAATAAGATCCTGCCTCTCTATTACAATAACAGGCCAAGGTGGATAAGGATGATGAAGCTTGCCATTTCGATCAACGCGAGCTACTTCAATACACACAGGGTAGTCAGAGAATATTGTGAGAAAGCTTACGGAACAGTTTTCAGGGGACTTTAAAAAATGATCGCCTATAAAGATTTCACGCTTAAGGTTCTTCACATTGCTCCTGAATGTTCTCCGCTCGCTAAAAAAGGAGGGCTTGGGGATGTTGTCGGTACGCTTCCAAAGGCCCTCAAAAAACAGAGCATCGACGCAAGGGTCCTGATGCCTGCGTGGCCGGGTGTAATAGAGAAGGCCGAAGAGATTGGAAAGCTCAATAAGGTGCCTCTCGGAGAGATCAGCGTCGCCCTGAACTGGCGAGCCTATACAGCATCAGTTCTGGAGACTGAGGTCAACGGAGTGCATATGTACCTGCTTGACCAGCCGGAACTCTTCTCCGACCCGTGCATTTACCCTGAGATACTGGATGCTGAGACTGTGCTCCCATTCATGTTCCTCTCTTTTGCTCCTTTCGAGCTTCTGAGGCTGACAGGTTGGAAACCACAGTTCCTGCACGCTCACGACTGGACAACTGCTCCTGTATCCGCAGCTTTAAAGTGGCACAGGTATTATTCATACTTTAACGGAGATTACGATACGGTATTCACCATCCACAACCTCGCATTCCAGGGAATAATTGACCCTTCTGCCCTTAACGGCTGGGGTTTCAGCAAAAAGGCATATTCCAACCTGGACTCAGACAGCATGGAGTTCTTTGGTCATCTGAACATGATGAAGGGCGCCATCACCACCTCCGAAGCATTCACTACAGTAAGCCCTAGCTACTCCTGGGACATCCAGACTCTCAAAGGGGGCCTTGGCCTTGACGGTGTAATAGTCGCCCACAGGGACAAGCTGCGGGGTATCATAAACGGTATAGACTACGACATCTGGAACCCTGAAACTGACAGCCTTCTACCCGCCAATTACAGTTTGAAGGATATGGCAGGGAAAGGAAAATGCAGGAAAGCTCTTTTAAAAGAATGCGGCTGGAAGGAAGACCAAAGGCCTAT
>JAAZCN010000210.1 GCA_012513245.1 Synergistaceae bacterium
ATCTTGGATAGATCACTGGTGCCATCGATTTCATGAAGGGTCTCATCAAATCCACGCTGATCGGCAGAGTCAAGTTCGATGAGTCTAGGGATCAGATGTTCTCCGGCTTCGAAGATTGCCTCATCAGACGGGCGAACTTTTGCCTCATAAATACCTGTTGAAGCTCCGCTCGGAGCGCACGCTCGACCAAACCCACCAGAAATGGTGAAAATTTCAGCCTCGACAGTTGGATTACCGCGTGAGTCTAGTATGGTTCGAAGAAAGATGTTAGCAATTTCAGTCATACTTACAATACCTCAGATCGGTGACCTATTCGGCGTTTCACCGTTATTGGAACACGATCAGCGTCGAACTCCTCTAACGCAATGTCAAGAGGATCAATCTTTGCAGTTTTTACGAGAACAGGAGCTCCCATAGAAATTTGTAAAGCACGCGCCCCGACGATACGGGCACGTTCATAACGAGTATATGTCATAGAAAATCACATCCATAAATAAGAGAGAATGGAAAAATGGGGTCGCTGAGATTCGAACTCAGGTCACTACGTCCCGAACGTAATAGGATGGTCCAGGCTACCCTACGACCCCGCAATTCACTCATGTCTCACGTGTAAGGATACAACTCGTCAACAGTCTCTTTGTGAGAGATAAGCATTCTTCTGCAGCAATAACGCTCTAATCCGAGCGAGTCAAGAATCTCTTTTGGATCCTCGCCTGTAGCTTTTCTCTGTTGATAATCTTCCCATACAGTAGAAATAACTTTTCCGCAAGTGAAACATCGAACTGGTATCATGAGTTATCTTTTCGTCCTTATTAAAATGTTGATATGTGGGGATATCCCCGCATATATTCTGTATGCTCTACCTTAACGATAAGACTTCTGGAACCGTGCACGTGCACCTGGTCCATGAGGCTTTTTCGCTTCTTTCTGACGGGAGTCGTTGACAAGGAGTGTTCGGTCGTAAGAGAGATACACTTCCTTGATCCTCGGGTCATTGGTCCAGGAAAGGATACCGCGGCCAAGTGCCGTACGGATAGCCTCTGCCTGTCCCATGACGCCTCCGCCGGAGACATCAATATCAACATCGACATTATCGATGGATCCTGGTGCTAGAGCAAGTGCCTCGGAGATCTTCATACGAATGATCTCGTTACCGTAGACTTCAAGAGGGACAGAGTTGATTCGAACTCTGCCTTTCCCCTCACGAAGGGTGGCACGGGCAATTGCGGTCTTTCTTTTTCCACTGGTGTTAATAATTTTCATCTTAGATCACCTGTTTAAAATTTTGCTCCAAGGTTCTTGCTGATCTCAGCAATAGTGATGTATCTGGATCCGCTCAGCCGTTTCCGGTGTGCAGCTTCCAAAACCTCTGCCTCAACGCCCTTGAATTCATAAGGAACTCCGACGTAAGTTTTGACACGGCGGAAAGCAGCTGCTCCCGGCCGGGTCTTGTAAGGGATCATTCCACGGATAGTGCGTTTTACAAGGTGATCCGGACGTCTTGGGAAGAATGGGCCTCCTTCAACGGATCCACGAAGACGAGTTATCTTGTATTCGTTTAAGATCATTGAGCGGGCACCGGATATGATGACCTTCTCAACATTGATGATCGCAATTTCCTCACCTGCAAGGATGCGGGTTGCGACAATACTGGATAGTCTTCCAAGAAGGAGATTTTCTCCATCAATAACTGTTACCATTTTCATCTCACCTCAGGATCCTTACGCGGCTTCCTTTTGGATTTGCTGCAACAAGCTCTTCGATTGTCATGCAGGTGCCTTTTGCTTCAGTTATTTTCTCGCGGGCTGCGTCGGAGAAGTTGAGTGCTGCAACTGATACAGAAGTACCAATTACACCTGCTGCGAGCAC
>JAAZCN010000211.1 GCA_012513245.1 Synergistaceae bacterium
AAATCATGCGGAAAGATAAAGTCGTTTTGGGGAGTTATCCCCGTGATCCTGAAAACTTATGCATGGATAATGTCACTTGGAGCAGACGGACTGAGGGAAGTATCAAGAGTCGCTATCCTGAACAACAATTACTGCATGAAAAAGATACTTGAAATAAAGGGAGCTTCTATGAGTTTTCCGCATCATCCTGCACGTATTGAACAGGTGCGTTACAGTTGGGAGAAACTCAAGGAAGATACCGGATTTGGCACTGCGGATGTACAGCGATGCATTGCTGACTTCGGGACCCACTACTGGTCGAGCCATGAGCCTTTTGTTATCCCTGAGCCCTTTACCATAGAGCCCAGCGAGTCATACTCAAAGACCGATATCGACGATTACTGCGCGGTACTGGCAGAGATATCGAGGATGTGCTACGAGGAGCCTGAGGCAGTAAAAAAAGCTCCGACCAACAGCACCGTTCACCATATAGATCACGACTATTTCGATGATCCGGCAAAATACTCGATAACCTGGCGCTCTTACAACAAAAAATACAAAGGTTACTTCGAGCCTAAATAAGATGAAGATCGGTTTCCTCGTAAACCCGGTAGCAGGTATGGGAGGAAAAGTCGCTTTAAAGGGTACCGACGGAGAAGATATTCTCCGTCGGGCCATAGAGCTTGGTGCGGTACCGTCGGCAAACAGCCGTGCTTGTACCGCACTTGCCATATTCAGGGAAGCCGCTTCGGATCATCAGTTTTATGCTCCTACGGGCCAGATGGGAGGAAGGCTTCTTTCTGAAAGCGGTCTGGTCTATGAGACAGTCCTCAAACCATCAGAAAAGACTACTTCGGAAGACACAAAAAAAGTTGTCTCACTAATGCTTGAAGCGGGTGTCGAAGCAATAATTTTTGCAGGAGGGGATGGGACCGCGCGTGACGTATGCTCAATTGTTGGAGACAGGATCCCGGTTATAGGGATACCGGCAGGAGTAAAGATCCATTCGGCTGTATACGCCAAAAGGCCGAAGGACGCCGGTATGATGGTAAAAAACCTGCTCCTGGGCAAGGTCAAAAGATATGTCCTTGCTGAGGTCATGGACCTTGATGAAGATGCTTTTCGAAACAACATAGTGCGGGCACAACTTTATGGATATATGAAAGTCCCCGATGACAGGGAGTTTATGCAGGACAGGAAATCGGGCAGCTCCTCCTCAGATGAGTCTGAAAGGCTTGATATCGCAGCCTATGTTATCAAAAACATGCAGGAAAATGAAATATATCTGATAGGGTCGGGAAGCACTACATACTCTATTATTCAAAGCCTGAACATCGAAGGTACCCTACTTGGGGTGGATGCTGTATTAAACGAAAGTGCTGCAGGAAAAGACATGACAGAAAAAGAGATCATAGAGACACTTTCAGCCTTCGAAAAAGGCAAGCGCCATCTCGTGATAACCGTTATCGGCGGTCAGGGGCACATATTTGGAAGGGGCAACCAGCAGCTGAGCCCGGAAGTGCTCAGGATGATCCCTAAAGAAAACATAACGGTTATTGCTAATTCATCCAAAATGTCAGACCTTTTTGGAAAGTCGCTGATTGCAGACACGGGAGACACCGGGCTTGATGAAGATTTAAAGGGCTATATTCCCGTCATAACGGGTTTCGGAAAAAAAATAATGGCAAAAATCGGGTAGTTTGTACATTTTCAATCGAGACTGGATAAAGACTCAAATAAAAAAAGGGGGTGCGTTTTATGGGCAAGTACTGTGAACTCAAAGACAAACGGATCATGGTCACTGGTGCGGCAAGCGGCATCGGGCTTGCAACTGCTCAGAGGTTTTCTGCTGAGGGTGCAAAGGTTTTCATTCTCGACTGCAACAAAGAGGCAATATTAAAAGTAATGGCTGAAAATCCGCAGTTTGCAGGTTCAAGCCTATGCGATGTGAGCAGTGAAGAAGATGTCATCGCAGCATTTGAAAAAATGGACAGGGAGCTTGGCGGCATAGATGTCCTGATCTCAAACGCGGGGATAAGCATACGCAAAGACTTTGTGGATATTTCATACGAGCAGTGGCAGAAAGTGATCGACATCAATCTGAATGGTATGTTTCTCTGCTCCCGCGAGGCGGCAAGAAGAATGAAAGCGCAAAAAAACGGGGTTATCCTGATGACAGCATCATCTAACGGCACTGAAGGCCACCGCTGGTACGCCGATTACAATGCTTCAAAGGCGGGAGTGATACTTCTTACCAAGAGCATGGCCCTTGAACTGGCTCCGGATGTGAGAGTCAACTGCGTCTGCCCCGGATATGTACTGACACCTATGCAGAGGGCTGAGTACACTGATGAAATGCTTGCAAAGGTCAACGAGGGTATTCCCATGAAACGTCATGCAGAACCTGAAGAAATTGGCGCACTTTACGCATTCCTAGCTTCTGATGACGCAAAATACATCACAGGCGCTGACATAAGGATCGACGGAGGAGAGACAGCCGGTCTTTATTGATCCTTCTCAACGAGGTAACAGTTTTTCAAAAAATCGAAAGAAAGAAGATGATGCAAAGAGGGGATAGCGAACGTTGTGCCATCTACACAAAACAGTACCAACTTGCAAATAATATACATTGTATTTTGGTGCTTCTGTATTTTCTATTTTTTTAAAAATTTAAAGGAGGTAATTGATAATGAAAGCTTTGTTTAGATTGACCCCGGTAGCTGTTATCGCAGGATTGATGCTTTCGGGAATTGATATTTTACTTGCTGCGCCTATATCTTTTATGTATGCAATTTTGGTTGCTATGATCGTTGATCGCTACAAGTTCAATGAACTTCTTGACGCAGCCCTAGACAATCTAAAGCACTTCCTGATCGTTTTCCTCATTCTCCAGGCAGCTTACGCCGTTGCAGAATGCTTCATGGCTACGGGGGTTGCCGCGTCAGTAATCAACATGTCGCTTGCGGCAGGACTCAACGCAAAGGTCCTTGCAGTGGTTGCCCTCCTGGTAACATCGGTGCTCTCCATAGCTACGGGTACATCATGGGGAACGTTCGCAGCATGTGCCCCTATATTCCTCTGGCTCAACCATATCGTAGGTGGAAACATTGCCCTTACCATTGGGGCCATAGCAGGCGGGTCATGCTTTGGAGACAACATAGGCCTAATTTCAGACACAACCATAGTAAGCTCCGGCATTCAAGAAGTTGAGATCATTAAAAGAGTTCGCCACCAGGGAGTCTGGTCATTTCTCTGTTTGGCAATTTCTGCCATCGTTTTTTACTTCGTCGGAGTTACCCTTGGTCTTCCCAGCACGACAGGTCAGGCTGCGGATGCTATTGCGCAGATCCCTCAGGATGTCTGGACAGCTCTTGCTGAAGAGAGACCTTCCGCTGTTACGCTTCTTGAGCTTGTAAAGTCCGGAGTTCCTTCTTACATGATCCTTCCGCTTATCATCGTTCTTGGACTTGCAATAAAGGGATTTAGCACCCTTATCTGTCTTGGTGCCGGTATCATATCCTCGTTGATATTCGGTCTTATGGCAGGAACTGTTGGCAGCTTGACTGATTTCCTCGATCTTGTCTACACTGGTTTCTCCGATGCGGGAAGCTGGTCAATTGCTATGATGCTCTGGGTTGGAGCCTTTGGCGGTGTAATGAGAAAGATGAACGCATTTGATCCTATTGCTGTTTTAGTTCTCAAGATGGTCCGCAAAGTCAGGCATCTTATGTTCTCCAATGCACTCATTTGTCTTCTTGGAAACGCGGCACTTGCTGACGAAATGGCCCAGATAGTTACGATAGGTCCGATCATAAAGGACATGACTGAATCGAGTGTTGTGGGAAGCAAGGAAGACATGTACACGCTTGCCCTCAGAAATGCAACCTACTCTGATGCGATGGGAGTTCTTGGTTCACAGCTCATTCCATGGCATGTTTATATGGGTTTTTTCATTGGCATAAGCGCGTCTGTCTATCCTCTTGCAGCTAATATCACAGCAGGTGAGATCATCGCCCACAATTACCTTGCCTGGATAGCAGTAGGTTCGATGCTCTTCCTGACCTTTACAGGATTAGACAGATTTATCCCGCTCTTTAAGATACCTTCGGAACCGGATGTATACCTGAAGAGCCAGGCAGAAAAATATGGCAAACCTGTTGTTAAGGCGACAGAAGCCTAGTTAAGAAATCAGAAATACATTTCAGATACAGTTATTGAGAGAGGAGAAGATGAGATGCATCTTCTCCTCTCTTTTTCTTAATATCGAATGCCTAATGAAGAATAAGTGCCAATTTAAAAGTGTATCGCTTCGAATAAAATATTGGGCTGAAATCATATAAATTCAAAGATAACCTTGGTTTTTTTACAGAAGATGAATTATTCCAAAGAGATTTAAAATCTAATTCTAAAACGAATGATGGTGGGTTGGTATATTTTATTATCTGCCCTGTTTTTGTCACGATATTCCTTCTGCTATAATAAAAATTGAAATGAATTGAAGCGAAAATGAGAGGGTGGTACTAAGTGAGACGTAGTTTTGGATTGTATTTATTTATATTTTTTTTAGTGACCTTGATCTCAATGATCCAGTGTAGTGAACAAGCTGATGCTCAGACAGGCGGGTTAAAGTATACAGTTACAGTTTCTAAGTTTGAAAACAGGGCAGGATGGCATGGACAATGGGACATTGGGGATGGTTGGGGGTTGATTATGACAGACATCTTAAACCAGACCGGACGATTCATTGTTTTAGGTGAAACCGATATGAGAGAAGCTTCTATGAACGAACAGGATCTTGTAACCACTGGCAGGACAGCTCAGGGTTCCATTGCTCCTGTTACAGGTCAGATGACGCCGGCACAGATTTTGGTAAAAGGAGCCATCACCAATGTTACAAATAACACTTCAGGTGGCTTCGGAGGAGTGTCAATTGGTCCGGTGACCCTGGGAGCCGGAGGCAGCACATCGGAAGTCAACGTCACAATGTATATGGTAGATTCAACAACAGGTCAGATCCTGGCATCCAAAAGCGTCGTTGGTAAATCAAACAGCACCGGAGGTGCTATTGGTTATTCGGGCGATGGATGGGCTGCAGGCGGTGGCGGTTTTAAGAAAGACAACGTGGGAAAAGCAATAGAATCAGCAGTTCAGCAAGGGACTGACTGGATGATTTCCCAACTGCCCAATATCCCATGGACAGGATCTGTCGTAATGACAAGAGAAGGAAAGGTTTATATTAACAGGGGTATGCGGGAAGGCGTAGAAGCAGGGCACATGTTCTCTGTTGGAAATTCGGAAATAATTCGCGATCCGGGCACAGGCGAAGTCCTCGAAGAAATTACCAGTGAAGTTGCGAAAATAGAAGTTATAAATTCCAAGGAAAAATTGTCAATATGCAATGTTATCAGCGGAAATAAGGATCTGATCACCAAAGGGATGAAAGTTACGCTTCCGTAAGCCGTAGGCCCTCTGTTTTTGTCCCGGTCTCCCCAGTTTAGTTATTTTGAAGAATAATAGAGAG
>JAAZCN010000212.1 GCA_012513245.1 Synergistaceae bacterium
CAGATTCACATTCCAGGATCAGGGATTCTATTTCAGGCATCGGACGTCTTTCTTCCATATTTCTGTCCACTATACGTACCTCACTATGACTCTGATAATAACTTGTCTCTTATTCATCGTCATCATCTTCATAGTCGTCATCTTCATATTCATCGTCGTCATCTGCTGTGGATGATGTCGGTTTATTTTTATGAAGAGAGGGCTTGATCTGAAGTTCCTGTTTGGTTTTGGACATTACAAAATACTGCTGGACTACTCCCATAAGGGAGGAAAGCCCCCAGTAAAGCATTACCCCGCCCGGCATTGAAAGACAGATGAAACCCATGAAAAATGGCATTACAGTGTTCATCATCGCCATCTGAGGATTGCTGCCGGAAGAGAGCTTCTGCTGTGCCCATGTAAGAACGGAAATGCTTATCAGAAGGATAAGGTTTCCCAGATAGGGTGCCATGTTCGATAGTCCTGCGGGGTTTTTGAGAATACCCGTCAGGACGGACATTACCCCATAGTTTCCTGTTGGATCTGCTGCTACCCCTACTGCTTGTGCCAACCCTGCATTGGTTGAAGAACCGAGGATTATCCCCAAAAAGGAAGTCCCGGCAAAATCATATGTCCTCAGAACGTTGAAGAGAAGAATGAGGATCGGAAGCTGTACAAGCAGCGGCAGGCATCCGGCAGCCGGATTGACCTTATTTTCCTTGTAAAGACGCATAGTTTCCTGGTTGAGTTTCTCTTTATCATTTGCATATTTTTCCTGCAGCACCTTCAGCCTTGGCTGGATCTTCTGCATTTGCTGCATACTCGTCATCTGTTTCTGATTAAGAGGATAGAGGACTACCCTTACCGCTATGGTCAAAAGCACTATTGCCAGACCAAAAGAATTTGTGAGACCATAAAAAAATTCAAGGATCGTTAGAAGCAGTCCACTTGCTCCACTCCATATTGCGCCCAAAACTTTCACCTAACCTTTCGAAGTCCTTCAAATAACTTTCCCATCCAGATCCGTCTATCTACTTCTTGTTGTCCGGGTACAGGGTCATATCCCCCCGGATTCCATGGACCGCAGCGCAAGATCCTGCGCAAACCGAGTTCTGCTCCGCAAAATAGACCGTATTTCTCAATCGCTTCTGCTGTATATTCGGAGCAATTCGGAATGAAGCGGCATTTTCCACCCCCTAATATCGGCGATATTGCTGCCTGGTAAAACCTGATCAAATAAAGTCCCGCCAATGAAGCTAAGCGCATGTTTTCCCTTCTTTGTCTTTGTCCACATCCCAGTCAAGGCCCGGCCAGTCTTGCCTCATAAGCCCTCTCCTCTTGAGCGAACGAGCAATGTCTCCATAGACATCTTTCGAAGATCTTTCAAGCGCTTTCTCTCTTAAAGAAGCAATGATCCATACTCCGTCTTTGATCCACGGCAAAAGCTTTCTGAATGCTTCTCTCATCATCCTTCGGCCTCTGGTACGCTTGGAAGCATTTGCTGTTTTTCTTCCAACTGTCACTCCAATAAGTGTTGGGTCACCCGGACGTTCAACAAACAATAACCGCACCAGCTCGCCTGTTTCACGACGTCCAGTGCGGAATACTAGGTCGAACTGCCACCCATGCTTTAGTCTGACAGCTGACGAAAAACCGAAATTCACGGCAGATTAGACAGCTAAATTCGTTCTACCCTTACGGCGACGATTCCTCAAAATGCGGCGTCCGCTTGGGGAGGCAGAACGTACGAGAAAGCCCATTGCACGCTTCCGTCTGATGTTATGGGGCTGATATGTTCGTTTCACAGACTATACACCTCCTGTGTTTCATTTTCTTATGACCTTAATTGTCTTATAAGCAACCTAGTAAATATAACATACACTTCTCTATGGAGCAAGGAAAATTATATCTTACTTAAATATATTTTTACTGTCGTAGATCAACACGTAGATCGAATTTTAGAGTAAAATAGAATGTGTTGTTGCAGAAAATGCCCAATATGTGCTAATATATCCGCTGTCTTTTGTGAAGGAGGTGACGGCATTGCCAAATAAGAAATCAGCGAAAAAACGAGTTCTGGTCACTGAAAGAAACCGCATTTACAACCGCTTCTGGAAAACCCGCTGCAAGAATGCAGTAAAGAAGCTTCTGGATGCAGTTGAACAGAAAGACTCCGAGCTTGCAACAAAGAGACTGAACGAGGCTCAGGGTGTACTGGATAAGGCGGTAGTAAAGGGCGTCGTCCACCGGAATACAGCGTCTCGCCGCAAGGCTATGATGGCAGCAAGATTTAAAACTCTTTCTGCTTAAATGACCTGATTTATTTTACAAATCTATGGAGGGACTAAAGGTCTGTCCCTCCATTTTGTTTTTCTTTCAGTTACCCATCAATTCGATCACCAAAGTCTCAAGACCGATCCATCCAGACCCAATACCACTCTTTTCATTTATATTTATCTTTATAAGGCCAAGAACAAATTTGCTGATCGATACTGCACTGTATCTGTTCGCAGCATCTCCGGCCATTTTCCATGCGTAATTCTTTGCTCCCAGCGACTGTGCGAACAACGATCTTTTGTGGGGATGGATCGACGCGTACCAGGCAAGCCTCATTCTGTTGTGTATGGCCGAGACAAGAGGTATGAGATCACCGTTTTTAGAGATGGCGTTTAAGCTTTTTAGGGTTTTTATGTGGTCTCCACTGCACAGTCCGTCAAGAAGCTTGAGAAGGTTTCTCGTGCCGTCATCCAGACACATGTTTTCAACATCAGAAGCATTGACACTCTTCCCCTTTTTCAGCAGGCAAAGACTTGAAAGCTGACGCCTGATCTCCTCAGGGTCCTCGGTCAGTTCTATTATCAAGGCAGCCGCTTCCCTGTCTATCTTTATTTTCATCTCTTTGGCCATGTCCAGTGTCCATATCATTCTTTCCCTGGGCCAGTGAGGAAACGGTGCCGCTTTTAATATCCTGCATTTTTTAAGTGTCCGGGCAGGGAAAATTTTCGAAGGCTCTGAATCATATACCAGCAGTATTACGACAGGAGAGTCAGCATCTACCATAGGGTCAAGGTTTTCAGGAAAAGGGCCCAGGAGAGAGGCCGAATCAACTATAACTATCCTGTTTTCATCAAACAGCCCGCCCGAAAGATTATCAGACAGGAGAGGGCTCCACTCCCCCCCCTCCTGTCTTCCTGATATTACATATCCTTTTTTTTCAAAATCAGCAACTGTCTCCTCCAGGAGACGTCTCTGTGCGGTACCCGTGGCAGAGATCAGGAGGAGAGACGGCATCAGCCTTTCACCACTATATTTACAAGCTTGCCGGGGATCGGGATGATCTTTATTACTTCTTTGCCCTCTATCCTTTTCTGTGTCTGAGGTCTTGAGAGTATTTCCTTTTGAAGGTCCTCTCCGGACATACCCGATTTAACTGTAAACTGTTCACGCACTTTGCCGTTGATCTGGAGAACTACCGTGACCTCATCCTCCACAAGAGAATCCTGATCCAACTCAAACCATTTTTCAACAGAGAGGATCGTTTCGTTTCCTATCAAATGCCAGAGCTCTTCTGTGATATGCGGCGCAAAAGGTGAGAGGCACGAAAGAAGGGTCTCCACACCCTCTCTCATGACTGCCCATGCGTCGGGTGTCTTGGGCCTGAAGCTGATCAGAGCGTTAGTAAGCTCCATGAGCCTTGCCACAGCAGTGTTGAACTGGCGCTCTTCGCTTATGTCTTTTGTTACCCTGTCAAGAGTGTTGTGAGTGATGCGTTTTATATCCCTGACATCCGCCGCTTTAATATCTTTCATCGGGATCCGCACTTTGGGGGCAGACTTTACCTCATCAAGATTGGCTTCAACAAGTCGCCAGACTCGTTGGAGAAAACGATTTGCACCCTCTACTCCGCGCTCGGACCAGTCGAGGTCTTTCTCCGGGGGAGAGGCAAAAAGAATAAAGAGCCTTGCTGTGTCAGCCCCATATTTATTGATTATTTCGTCGGGATCTACAACATTGCCAAGTGATTTGGACATCTTGGCTCCGTCTTTTATGACCATCCCCTGAGTAAGGAGTCTTTTGAAGGGCTCTCTCATATCTTTTGGGAGCAGGCCCAGGTCAGAGCAGACTTTTGTAAAGAATCTGGCGTAAATAAGATGCAGGCATGCATGCTCTATACCGCCGATGTACTGGTCGACGTTCATCCAGTAAGCAGCTTCGTCCTTGTCAAAGGGCTGTTCGGTCTTCCATGGGGACGTGTATCTGCTGAAATACCACGAGGAACAGAAAAAGGTGTCCATTGTGTCTGTTTCGCGCCTTGCCGGTTTTCCGCAAACAGGACATGTCGTATTTATCCAATCTTCACGAAGGGCTAGAGGGTTGCCGCCGTTTTCGGGCATCACAATGTCGAGCGGAAGTTCAACAGGGAGCTGATCTTCAGGCACCGGGACTATTCCGCAGTGATCACAATAGACCATCGGTATAGGAGTTCCCCAGTAGCGCTGTCTTGAGATAAGCCAGTCCCTCAGCCTGAATTGCACCTCTTTGTTGCCGAGTCCCTTTTTATCAAACCATTCACCTATTTTTTCGATCACCTGAGGTGTAGGCAGGCCGTCAAACTCGCCTGAGTTGCATGCTATACCATCAGCATCGACAGATGCCGGCATAGTTGCTCCGTCCGGTACAGGGCCTTCCTCAGGTCTGACTACCGGAATTACCTGTATGCCGTATTTCCTTGCAAAATCAAAGTCTCTCTGGTCGTGTGCTGGAACACCCATTATCGCTCCGGTCCCATAATCAGTGAGGATATAGTCGGCTATCCAGATAGGAACTTTTTCTCCGTTCACAGGATTTATTGCGTAGAATCCGGTCTCGATCCCCTCTTTGTCCGTGCCGACAGCAGTTCGTTCTATGGCACTGCGTGATGACATTTTTTTTGCGAAAGCCCTCAGTTCTTCAGCTTTGGTGCCTCCGATCTTTTCAGCAAAGGCGTTCACAAACGGATGTTCGGCTGCCATTGCAACGAAGGTAACACCGAAAATAGTATCTATCCTCGTAGTGAATGCTTCAATGCTTAGGTCGGTATCCACGATATCCATCTTAAAATGGACTCCTTCGGATCTGCCTATCCAGTTTTTCTGCATGGTGATAACACGTTCGGGCCATCCGTCAAGATCGTCAAGGCAGTCTACAAGTTCCTGGGCATAGTCTGTTATCCTTATGAACCACTGCTCCAGTCCACGCTTGACAACAGACGTGCCGCAGCGCCAGCATACACCGTCTCCTAAAACCTGTTCGTTTGCAAGGACGGTCTTGCAGTCTTCACACCAGTTGACGGGAGAGTGCTTGCGATAGACAAGTCCTTTTTTATAGAACTCGAGGAAAAGCCATTGATTCCATTTATAGTAATTTACGTTGCACGTCTCTACCCTGCGTCTCCAGTCATAGCTGTAACCCGTCCTTTTGAGCTGTCGGGTCATATGTTCGATATTGCTCCACGTCCATTCAGCGGGAGGAAGTTTCATTTTTATAGCCGCGTTTTCGGCAGGCATACCAAAAGCATCAAAACCCATCGGATATAGGACATTGTAGCCCTGCATCCTGAGAAATCTTGCTAAAAGGTCTCCTATGGAATAATTGCGCAAGTGTCCCATGTGAAGCGCTCCGCTTGGGTAAGGGAACATCTCAAGACAGTAAAATTTTTCTTTGCTGCTGTCGGCCTCAACTTCAAAAACCTTTGATTCGGCCCATTCCTTCTGCCATTTTGGTTCTATGGCAGCAAAATCGTATGACATCTATATCTCCTCCGTTGCTAAATGAAATCGAAACAAATTATACATCAAGGTATTATATACTCCCGCTAATTGCAGGGCAATGTTTGACTTACCTGATAGTTCCAAGCTGATTATTTATTCTGTCAGATAGTCAGCCCCTCGAAATATCGGATATCACAAACGCAGCCCATAATTCAAAAGCGTCTTTAAAATTCCAGGGATCCTTCCCCGTCAACAGACGTATTTTTTTCAGCCTGTACTGAAGGCTGTTTCTGTGCATAGCCAGCCTGTCCGCCACATTACCGCTTGCAAAGGGAGATTCGCACCATGCAAGAAAAGTCTCTTTCATTTCCTCATAGTCATTTCTGGAATCCAGCCCTTTCAGCGTCCTTGAGACAAAATCATCCTTAACTCCGGCAGGAAGCGAATCTAACAGAGACTCTCCTGTAAACTTCTCGGCTCTTATGATCCCCTTGATACCAAGCTGTTTTGCCAGTCTTAGGGAATTCCTCGCAGAGGTAAGCGAACGGGCCAGACCCTTCAGGTCAAATCCGGAAAAACCAACAGATACATCAGCATAGATCTCTTTGCTTTTTATACTGTCAAGAAAATCATTTGAAAGAGTCTCTGCTGCCTCGTATACTTTTTCCGGATCTCTGTCTGAGCTTGGCGACAAAAGTATGGTCACCCTGTAATTTTCCTGAGGGCAGATCACGTTTCTGGGATTTGAAAAACTTGTCTTAGCCTCTCGAAACATTCTTTGAAAGGCCGATTCAGCAGCTTCGTTTGACCATTTATTCATCTCTATCACTATTGCAGCTCTGCATCTGGAGAGGTTAAACCCCAGCTCCTTTGCCTGCATCAGGATAAATTCTTCGTTACCGTTTCTTGGGTCAAAAGAGGCTACGTTCTCAATAAGATCACGAAGTGCCCGTTCCCTAAGAAGGTTAGATTCGAGAAATGCCTGTTCACGCAACATGATCTCTGCTTGTTTCTGAACCAACAGACCATACCTGACCACTTCTTCGGGAAAACCCGATATCGAAACAGATCCAAGCACCCTGTCAAAAAATTGTATCGGAAGGGTATATCCCGGCAATACGTTAAGGTAGTTCTCAGCATCAACGCAAGATGTCGCCATTGGTCTGTTTTCCTGCATCACCCTTATCGAAGGCGGATGAAATTCCCCCACTCTTTTTTCTTCGTTGCATCCGATAATAACACCCTCTTCATCTGTTACAAGGACTCCATATCCAATAACTTCGCTCGTGCTTTTTGCAATGTTCTGGGCCATTTTCTTAAACAACTGCAACACCCCGTTTTTTTATTCAAATGCATAGTTTTATTACGAAAATTCTATAGATGTATGTTCTAAAGCATAATGCTTTTCATGGTAAAAAGCAATTAGAATCTAGTTATGCGACATGATACAAAGAACAATAAAGGAGGAATTTTAAAATGCGGCTGGAATTGCACAAGATACACATCACCGGCCTTGCTTTCGCCGAAAAGACATACACGTCCGGCGGGACTCTTTTTGTAAACAAAGATGAAGCTGAGGCCTTAATAGCGGAAGACAGGCGTTTTGCTAAGGTAGAACTGGATCTGGCCTCTCCCGGAGAAAGCGTACGCATCATACCTGTTAAGGATGTTGTCGAACCCCGCGTAAAGATCGGTAAAAATTTCTACTTCCCGGGTTTTTTCGCCCCAATGGAAAAAGCCGGATCAGGAGAGACTCTCGTCCTTGACGGAGCCGCAGTAGTTACGTGCGGCCCCATAGTTGCATTCCAGGAAGGATTCATCGACATGAGCGGACCGGGTGCCCCGTACACGCCCTTCTCTCAGACCCGCAACGTCGTTCTTTACGTCGAACCGGTCGAAAACCTGGAGAAGCACCTCTATGAAGCATCTCTCCGTGAAGCAGGACTCAAGCTCGCAGTCTATCTTGCAAAGTGCTGCGCAGAGAACGAATGGAAAGCTGATGAGGTACAGATCTTCGAAAAGGGACATACTTTCGAGGAAACACAAAAATATCCGGATCTGCCAAAGATAGTATATGTTTGCATGAACATTACACAGGGACTGCTCCACGATACATACCTTTATGCCAGCGACCTGAAACCGGCTCTGCCAACACTGCTCCACCCGAACGAGGTCCTGGACGGGGCGATGGTATCAGGTAACTGCGTTTCAGCCTGCGACAAAAACACCACATGGCACCACCTTCATAACCCTATAGTCCAGGCTCTTTACGCCAGGCACGGCAAGGAGATCAACTTCCTGGGTATGATCCCGACTCAGGAAAGCACGGTCATGGACGGTAAGCTTAGAGCTGCGGCAATGAACCTTTCAATAGCACAGCAGCTTGGCGCAGAAGGCGCAGTAATATCAGAGGAAGGATACGGCAACCCTGACACAGATCTCTGCCTCAACGCTAAGTACTTTGAAAAAGCCGGGATCAAGACTGTTCTTGTCTCTGACGAATCAGCAGGGACAGACGGAGCAAGTCAGAGTCTTGCGGACGCCACACCTGAACTTGATGCTTTCATCTCCACCGGAAACGTGAATGAAATGATAGAAGTACCGGCTATGGACAAAGTCATCGGCTGCAAAGAAGCGATATCCCTTCTTTCCGGCGGAGCTGAAGAGAGCCTGAGACCTGACGGCTCAATGTTTGTAGAACTTCAGTCCGTTATTGCTTCAACTGCCGAGATCGGTTTCAACAAACTTGGCTGCGAGTGGATATAGAAGGAGGCGGCTGACATGACATACAGG
>JAAZCN010000213.1 GCA_012513245.1 Synergistaceae bacterium
ACAAGTTCATGTCCGTCGCAGAAAACAACAGCTTCTTTTTGTTTGGGATTCAAAGAATCAATGATTTTTTCTGACATATGTTTGTGATCACCTTTGATCTCTATTTATCAGTTTATGAAAAAGGGGGCCTCTCGGCCCCTCTATATTACAACATTACAAATACTCGCTCCTGATACAAATAAAAAATTTTGATGCTAAAGCAGGTTCAACTCTGCAGTCAGCCGGAAATCACCTGGGATCCAGCAGTCCGTATCCGCCTTCTTCCCTTCGATAGACAACATTTACGGCTCCGGACTGGTCATTCTTAAAAATAAAGAAACTGTGACCAAGGAGATCCATCTGCATCGTAGCTTCGATGGGAGTCATAACTTCAACGTTGAACTTCTTCGTCTTGACTATATCCCGCGTCATTTCTTCTTTTTCATAATGCACCGGAAGAAGTTCAGGATCTATGTCAAACGAGAAATCCTGCACTTTCATCCTTGCCTTGTCTGTAAGATACCCCTTATGCCTTTTGACCTGGCGCTCGATGTTCTTCAGGGCCTTGTCAAAAGCCTTCCTGAGGTCAGGTGAATAATCTTCTCCCCTCATTACCAACCCGTTAACGTTGGAGGTTATCTCAACAACATTCATACCGCGCTTAAAGTTTAACGCAACCTGCGTGTCAATGATCCTGTCAAAGAATTTTTCGATCTTCCCGACCTTCTTCTCCATATACTCTCTGACCTCTGCCGGCAGTTCCACATTGCGCGTAAGAAAACGTACCTCCATAGCAACTCCTCCATTCGTACTGATTTGGATATATTAATTGCTGCTGTGTCAATTGTATCATTATATTAGGCTGCCCTCAAATTTATAAAGTATGTATATTTATGTATATTTACCTATTTTAAAAAGAGCAATATTAACGTAAAAGGGCATAGAATATAACCTCTAATGAATAGGAAGATGAAAGAGGAGGAAACACCATGAAAATGTCAAAGAGGATACTTGAAATTCAACCATCAGCAACTATAAACATCTCGACCAAGGCAAAGACAATGAAAGCGGAGGGCAAACCCGTAATATCATTTAGTCTCGGAGAACCCGATTTCAATTCTCCTGAATCTGCCTCAAAGGCCGCAATAGAAGCTATCAACCGCGGAGAATCACACTACACCCTGAACTCCGGAATAATTGAACTGCGTAAAGAAGTCTGCAACTACTACAAAAAGCGTTTTGGGCTCGAATACACTCCTGATGAAGTGCTGATCGGGCCGGGTGCAAAACTGCTTGTATACGAAGCGCTCCAGATGCTCGTAGATCCGGGTGATGAAGTCCTTCTTTTCTCACCCGCATGGGTCAGCTATTTTGAGCAGATACACCTCGCCGGAGGCAAAGATGTAATAGTAGACACCATCAAAACAGATTTTATCCCAACAAAAAAAGCCATCGAGGCCGTTCTGAGCGATAAAACAGTTGGTATGATAATAAACTCGCCCTCAAACCCCTCAGGAGCGATCTATAACGAAGAAACACTAAAAATGATCACAGACGTGGCAAGAGAGAAAGACCTCTGGATTATTTTCGACGAGATATACGAAAGACTCGTATACGCACCGGCGAAGCATGTGAACATACTAAACATTGCACCGGACCTCAGGGACAAGGTCATCATCATAAATGGAGCAAGCAAAACCTATGCGATGACCGGATGGCGTATCGGCTACGCACTTGCACCAAAACCACTTATCGCCAAGATGAACACACTTCAGACCCAACTTAGCTCCAATGCATCATCGATAGCCCAGTGGGCTGCCTTGGGAGCAATAAAAGGTGCAGACTCCGATGTTGAAAAAATGCGTAAAGCTTTCGAGGAACGCCGCAATGTAATCCTGGAACTTGTAAGAAACATGCCCTATGTAAAAGTCAAGGACCCAGAAGGCACCTTCTTCATCTTCTTAGACGTAAGGGAAACCCCCATCCCCGATGACATCAAGTTTTGCGAAAGACTCCTCGAGGAAAAATTAGTGGCCGCAGTTCCCGGCGCGGCGTTCTTCGCCCCCGGGTTTATTAGGTTCTCCTATGCCTGTTCGATGGATAATATTAAGGAAGGCATGAACAGACTAAAAGAGTTTTTAGAAGCTTTGTAGGGGGATCTGCGGCTTGAAAATGCCGCGGGAGTCGATTGCAAATCAGTTGGGAATCAGTTGGGAGTCAATAGTTAGAACCTATATAGGTGCCCATTCAGAAGGACACAGTTTTTCGTTTGAGAGACTGTGTCCTTCTGATCAAGTGCATGCAGGAAAGACGGGATTTTTAGGGTTTTTAGTGGAACTTCTAGCAACTCAGGCTAATGGTTGAATTCTCCGCGACGTTTTTATGTCGCAAATTCTCCGCCAAACGAACCACCTGGCAAATTCTCCGCGGCACGATCCTCGCCGCAATTCTTTAGTTACTAAACTACCGCTTCACCACTGCTTCACGGCGATAAAATCGCCGCTTCACGCGGCATCTTGCCGCACTTCACGCGTTGTTCTTCCGGCACTTGTTACCGGGGTGTGATCTGGTTAATTCTGCAACGGCCGCGATCTGCCGGGCACGGATCCAAACCCCAATAGCCTTTCCTTCTGTACCGGCAGGGACCTCGGCCCGGGCCTTTTTCATTGCTTCAAGATATAATTCGCTGTTTACAAGGAAGGGGTAACTGTCGATAATTCCCTCGGCTTTTGTGACTGCAATGCAGCCATCTATTCCTATGGGGTGATTTTGAAGTTTAGTAAGCGTATCCACGGCGACAGCTGGGTCTTTACCCGTTGCGGGATCAGGAAGATGCAGAGATGCGAAGTCAGCGCACCTGCGCCACATGTTTGGTAGTCTCAGCGCTTGGTCGATCTCATCCGGCAACTCTTCACGATCTTCAAGTAAGAGGTAAATTGATCTTACAAGTGAGGCAAACC
>JAAZCN010000214.1 GCA_012513245.1 Synergistaceae bacterium
CCTGTGATCTCGTTGACCATTATGTCCTTCAATTCTTCTATACCATCGGACTTAAGTGCTGAGACTGATACTATCCGGCTTGAAGGAAAGCTATCTTTCAGTTGATCGAGGGAGATCTTCTGCAGCATGTCGCTCTTGTTAAGTACTATGATGTGCTTCATGGAAGAGACCCGCCTGCCCAGAGTCATCTCCTCCTCTGTCAATTCATCCCCGGAATCTATGACCCATACCCGGAGGTCAGCCTCAGTCATCGATTTTATCGACTGATCCACGCCGATGCATTCGACCTCGTCACTGGTTTCACGGATTCCGGCAGTGTCTATTATTCTGATAGGGATGCCCTTGTGTGTGAATGTCTCCTCGATCCTGTCCCGGGTCGTTCCGGGTACTGAGGTGACTATTGCACGCTCTTCCTTTAGCAGCGCATTAAGGAGCGATGATTTTCCGACATTTGGGCGTCCTATGATGGCCGTTCTTATGCCCTTCCTCAATATTAGTCCGGAACGACAGTCTGAAAGCAGCACTTCTCCCTCTGAGATCAGATTTTCCAGTCGTTTATCGGAGTCTGCCTTTGATATATAACCCTCGTCTTCTTCCGGGAAATCTAGATCTACTTCCAGAAATGCTGCAAGTCCTGTTATGTCGTCAAGAAAAGATCTAAGTTTTACAGCAAATGCCCCCTGCAGAGTTCGTGAAGAGGCGTAGAGTGCTTCGTCGCTCTCAGCCCTTATCACTCCAAGAACAGCTTCTGCCTGTGGAAGGTCGATCCGCCCGTTTACAAAAGCCCTTCGTGTGAATTCTCCGGGCTGGGCAAGCCTTGCTCCCATTGAGCAAAGCTCTTCCATGCATTTTTGAGCAGGCAGGAGACCTCCGTGGCAATGGATCTCAACGCTCTCTTCGGTTGTGTAGCTTGCCCCTTTAGCAAATCTTACAGCAAGTACCTCATCAAAGAAGTCTCCGTTGGATGAACAGAGCCTGCCAAGACTAAGAAGGCGTGCCGGCTGTTCGGCAAGCTTATTTTTACCTATAAATATTTTATCGGCTAGCTCTACAGAGCCTTCGCCCGAAAGTCTTACTACTGATATTCCGCCTTCTCCCCATGCCGTGGCAAGCGCTGTGATTATATCCTCCATGAAATCACTCACTCTCTGGAATGTACTCATGTTATCCTCAGTTTTGATATCCTTGTAGCTTCTTTGCATTATGACCCATTATAATCATCTATCGATGGTTATATCAATTATCTCCAATTTTCGATCTGAAGGTCTTCAATAACGAAAAAGGCGACCTCTATATGAGGCCGCCCGATATTTATGGACAGAGTTTTTACTAAAGAGCCTTTATTGCAGCACCGAGGCGTTTTGCGCCCTCTTCGAGTTCTTCCGGCTGTGCAAAGGTGAAGCATGTACGTATGAAATCGAGTCCTGAACCGTCAACGAAGAAGGACGGGCCTGTTACGAAGGCAACTCCGTGTTCGATAGCCTTCATAAAGAGAGCATTCGAGTCGATTCCCGGTACCTGCAGCCAGAAGAAGAAACCGCCTTCCGGAGTATGGTAAATAGTGTTGGAGGGCAGGTATTTTTTGAATCCGGCTTCCATTGCGTCACGCTTTTTACCATAGTGGGTGACTATTTTGGGGAGGAATCCCTCGAGGTGTCCAAGCCTGCAGTACTCATATACGAGTGCCTGAGCTACTACGCTTGTACAGAGATTCGTTCCCTGTTTGATCATGATCATCTTCTGCATTAGTTCGGGGTCTCCTACTATCCACGCTACTCGTGTTCCGGGTGCCAGTATCTTGGAGAAGGAGCAAGCAAAAACGACCCTTCCGCTCTGTTTTTTATCCATTGAGAAAATGGTTGGTAGGTGGTCGCCTGTGTAACGAAGGTGGCCGTAGGGGTCGTCTTCAAAAATGATCAGGTCATACTTATCAGCAATATCAAGAAGTTTTGCCCTGCGTTCCTCTGAAAGGGTGGAGCCGGAGGGGTTCTGGAAGTTGACGATAGTGTAAATGAATTTTATCCTGTGTCCGTCTTTACGTCCCTGTTCGATCATTGCAGGGAGCAAGTCGACGCAGAGTCCGTCTTTGTCGCACGGCACGGAGAGGAAACGCGCGCCGCGGTTTCTCATGGCGTGGATAGCTCCGGGGTAAGTTGGGCCCTCGACGATTATCGTGTCACCGTCATTAATTAGAACGCTGCAGAGAAGATCCATGCCCTCCTGTGAACCTGTAGAAATAAGCATCTCTTCAGGTTTTGTCTCGCGTCCCATTCTGGGGGCCATCCATTTAGCGATGTATTCTTTGAGAGGCATATATCCGTCCGTCGAGCCGTACTGAAGGACATCCCTGCCTTCGCGGGCCAGGATCCCTGAAGCCTCAGAAAACCCTTCTACGGGGAAGACTGCAGGGTCAGGATTGCCACCTGCAAAAGAAATCACTCCGGGCATCTTGGTGTACTTCATAAGAGCCCTGATCGGCGAAGGTTTAACATTAAGCGCTATATCCGAAAGCCTTGCATTCCAGTTTACTGAACTCATAGCATGATCCCTCCAAAGAAATATTCACAACACACACACACATCCTCTCTCATGTGAAAGAGGACACGTTCTAATTATACACAAAAAAATCAGATTGTCACAGGGAAAAATGATATATCAGCGGTACGAACAGCGCGAACAACGTTTTGCCTCTTTTAATACTTCGCATGAGCGTCTATTATTGGAGTGTTGATTTCAAGCAAACATGCTTCGGAAGGAAGATAAACATGTCAGATACACAATCTATACTAAAAAACAGTCAGGAGATCCGTAAAATGCCCCCGGGGAGTTCTTTCAAAGCGATCTTTGTTGTATCCTCTCTTTTTCAGAAAAACGACAAAAATGGGAAACCCTATTATGAGATGGCTGTGACCGACTCATCCGGGACGATCGAAGCGAAGATCTGGTCAGATGCCAGCTGGTTCGACAGGTCTGACCTCAATATGGAGGCAACATCGACTGCACAGAAACTTAGTGATGAAAAGCTGAAAACTCTAACCGGGTGCACAGTGGGCTTAGACGGGAAAACGACAGAATTTAGGGGACAGACACAGTTTAACTTCAATAAGATCACGCTCCTTGACCAGGATAAATTTCCTCCGTCACAGTACCTGCCCAGATCACCGATACCTCTAAAGGATCTTGTCAAAAGGTACGAAGAACTAGTCTCTTCATGCCGTCCGGAAGTCGCTGATTTCATAAAATATGTCTATGACGGGGAGACGTGGAAACAGTTCCGTGACTGGCCTGCAGCAGTGAGCCATCAACATGCGTATGCGAACGGTCTTCTTGAGCATACGCTCTCAGTTACAGACTGTGCCAGATCAATGGCTGAGTCGTTGAGGGTCTCAGGATATGACATCGATGTGGATATAGTGGTCGCCGGAGGGCTCCTCCACGACCTTGGCAAGCTTGGGTCATACAGGATGGGTTCGATCCCGGAGATGACTCTTGAAGGAGCAGTACTGGACCACATCGCCATAGGATATTCAAAGTTTATGGAGCTTGCGGAAAAAAGCGGGCTCGACAATTCAATAAAGCTTCAGATAGCGCACATCCTGCTTAGCCACCACGGGCAGAAGGAGTTCGGCTCGCCCGTTGTTCCTGCAACCCCTGAAGCAATGGTAGTCTCCTCTGCTGACGAACTGGACTTCAGAGTTTTCTGCTGGAAGGATTCCGTAAAAGACCTCACGGAGGATCAGCCAATATCTCAGTGGCATTCAGCCACAGCCCGCCGTTTCTGGAACAGGTAAAACATTTGTGTGTAACGGGTATTGTGCCCGACGCACTAGATGAGACAAGGGAGAAAAAATGTCAAAGGAGTTTTACATAAACAGCGACCAGTCCGGCAGGCGCATCGACAGACTTCTTAGGAGCATGTGGCCCCAGATACCTCTCGGAGCACTCATGAAAGCTATACGTAAAGGAGAAGTTAGGCTGGATGCAAAAAAAGTAAGGCCGGATAGCCGGGTAGAGGAAGGACAGTTTTTACAGGTTCCATGGAATGATGATATACCGGCCGAAAGAATTACAAAAGAGAAAACAACGTCTGTCAAACATGAAAGACTGGAGACAATATACAAAGATGACTATCTCTGGATAATAAACAAGCCTGCAGGACTCCTTACCCAGCCGGATATAAAAAATGGGGATTCGTTGATCACAAGGGTACTGACAGAACTCAACTGGACTAGGAGCGACTTCCGTCCATCTACAGTTCAACGTCTGGACCGCAATACCTCAGGAGCTTTGATAGTGGCACTTACGGGACCATCACTGAGACATCTCTCGGAACTTATAAGGGAGAGAAAGATAAAAAAGATATACAGGGCCATTGTTTCCGGCGATTTAAGTGAGTCGGGGGAGATAGACCTTCCTCTGCTTAAGAATCCGGCCGAAAATACTGTAAAAGTAGACGAGAAGGGACAACTCTCTCTTACAAGATACAGAAAGATATCGTCGGCCAAAAACATTAGTACAGTGGAAGCAGAGCTCGTAACCGGAAGGCCGCACCAGGCAAGGGTGCATTTTGCTGCGATCGGGCATCCAATAATCGGAGACAGGAAATACGGAGGAGATATGAGGCATGCGAAACGGCCCCTGCTCCATGCATACTCAGTGACTTTTCCTGATGACGGAGGATTGCCCGAAACAATAAGAGAGAAGGAATTCAAAGCCCCCCTTCCCCCGGATATGGAGGAATACTTTAATGAGATGTGATCCTCTCGCTGCGGTCTACTGTTCGGCTGTTAATAAAAGAATGAAGAAAAGGTCAGAAGAGCGGAACAAAAATTAATGGTGCATAGGCTCAGACCGTCTGAATTGTAATTGTAATGTTATTGCAGAACAGACTTGTAATATCGGAGACTCTCTGCTATTATTTCCATTGCCCTTCACACGGACCTGCGCATAGCGACGCTGGCCTGAGTCTTGGGAATATCGAGCGTAACAGGCTCAGACAGGAGTGATCAACATGATCCAGAAAGAAAAAAAACAGAATCTGATCGAAGAGTTCAAAGTACACGGTGCAGACACAGGCTCCACAGAAGTACAGGTGGCGATCCTGACAGCCCGTATACGCGAGATTACGGATCACATGAGGATCCACAAGAAGGACTTCCATTCACGCCGTGGACTTCTTATCATGGTAGGTAAGCGCCGCAAGCTTCTGCAGTACCTTAAAGACCGTAATTTCAACCGCTATCAGTCGCTGATCCAGCGTCTCGGACTGCGCCATTAATCACAGTTAGCCAGAGAAAAACAAAAAATAAGCAACTTATGCATGGCGAAGGGGCTATATCTTCGCCATGTTTGCTATTTTGTGCTATTCTACAACAGTATAAGATAGAAAATGGGAGGAAAATAAAAATGAAAGAAATATTTGAGTTGGAACTACACGGTAA
>JAAZCN010000035.1 GCA_012513245.1 Synergistaceae bacterium
AAGGATCGTTAAATTTGCGGAAACTGCCGTTCCCGGTATGGTTCTTCTATACTTTGCAGCAGGACTATTCGTTATTCTGAGAGATATCCCTGCTCTGATTATGGCATTTAAATCAATTTTTATATATGCTTTCCAGCCTGCGGCAGCAGTGGGCGGTTTTGCAGGTGTAACAGTAATGAAAACACTTCAGATCGGTGTTGCCAGAAGCGTATACAGCAACGAGGCAGGATGGGGCAGTTCGCCCATAATCCACGCATCTGTTGACGTTGACCACCCGGGACGTCAGGGGATGTGGGGAGCATTTGAAGTCTTCGTTGATACTATGATAGTCTGTACTATTACAGGCCTAATAGTTATTGTTACAGGAGCATGGCAGACAGGACGAGGCGGCGCAGGCTCTGTAGGAGAAGCTTTCAACTCAGTATTCGGACAATCCGGCTCAATTGCGCTTGCGTTCTTTATTCTGATCTTCTCTCTTACAACAACGACCGGCTGGTTCTCATACCTTGAATCTCTCATTGTATTTTGCGTTTCAAATAAAACCCACGATGAACGTATGAAGTACGTAAAATTTGTAAGGTATACAGGTCCACTGGTCCCTCTTTGCATATCGATGTTTTTCTTCTACCACGGGACAGTCCCTTCCATGGTTTGGATGATGCTCGATATACAATCAGGAATTCCCGTTTATGTTAATGTTATAGCGCTTACGCTTCTTTCTCCCATCATTTTCAAGAAGGTACGTGAATTTGAAAATGATTACCTAGATCCTGAAAAAGCTGCGAGAAAAGCCGCAAAACTGGCAAAAAAACGCTAAACACGCATTGCCGGATGTAAGACAGACAAATTCAATTTAATTTTTTACAGGAGGCAGGGGACCCCCTGCCTCCTGTAAAAATAAGAAGGAGAATTTTTTTATGACTGATTTCATAAAACTTGTTGATGTTAAAACGAAAGTAAATATATTCTGTGAGGGCAAAGTACAAAGCCGCACTCTCCGCTGTCCTGACGGCAGAATTCAGACTCTTGGAGTTTATATGCCGGGAGAATTTGAATTTCACTCTGACGGTGCGGAAAAAGTACTGATCACTACCGGATATGTATCGGTACTATTCCCTTCCGACAGCGAATGGAGAATTATAAGAGAGGGCGAAGTATATGACGTTCCCGCAAACACGCTCTTTAAGGTCCGCTGTACTGAAATTGCCGAGTATATTTGTGATTTCCTTTAGGAGATACGATCGTGGATAAACGTTTGGATTCTATTGTTAAATCTTATTCTACTAGATTGATCAACTGCGTATGCGAAAGCATTCGCATACGCAGTATTTACACGCCTGACGAAGATGGCTCCCATTATGGAAGAGAAATAGCAACAGCTGCTGAACACGCGATGGCTGAAGCAAGAAAACTTGGATTTCGCGTCGTTGACTTAGATGGTGCTGTTGCATGGGCTGAATATGGAACTTCGGAAGAAACCGTGGCAGTAATGGGACATCTTGACATAGTACATCCCGGAGACGGATGGGATTTCGATCCATACTCAGGCATCGTCGAAAATGGATATATCCTCGGCAGAGGCTCTCAGGATGACAAGGGACCTCTTTTCAGTTCCCTTTTCGCCCTTAAGGCTGTAGTGGATCTTGGTATACCTCTTAAAAGAAAAGTTAGAGTCATTTTCGGTTTGGACGAAGAGACAGGCAAGATGAGGGATGTCGAAGCATACCTTAAGAGTGAGGGTGCTCCTCTTATGGCATTCACACCTGATGGAGAATACCCCGTTGTTAATACGGAAAAAGGTGCTATTAAATTTAAAGCACATAAAATTTTCGCTGAAAATTCTTCTTCTAAAGGATTAAGTATTGTAGCTGTCAATGGTGGGGAAAGCCTCGGATCTGTGCCGGCACAGGCATATGCAATTATTAGGGGAGTTAATTTCATGCTAACATCTGCCAGCAAAAATATTGAACAAAAGGCTTCCCGGCTATCATGGAATGTCTCTTGTAGGATTGACGAAGATACTCTCAAGGTCTCAACAACAGGAAAAGCAGCACATGCAACACTTCCCGAATTAGGTGAAAATGCAATAGGACGACTTCTGGTACTTTTAGCAGATATCGATATTTCAGGAGAATATGGGAGTTATCTGAAGTTTTTAGCAGAGAAAATAGGCGTTGACACAAAAGGAATTTCAATGGAGATCAATGCCGAACACCCTCACTCAGGTAATCTTACACTTAATCTTGCACTTATTGAAGGCGACGCCGAGACAGTAACAATAAGTGTCGGCATATATGTTCCTGCAAACACCGTACCCTTTGAAGCTGTCTGCTTCCGTATAGAAAAAGAATTCAATGACCAAGGTGCCGAGATCGAGATCCTTTCACGGATACCGCCTTTGTTCGTATCAGAAGACAGTATGCTCATAAAAAAGCTTCAGGCTGCTTATTATAATGCAACCGGTAAGGAACCAAAGCTTATAAGTATGTGCGGAAGCACATACTCAAAAAAAATGCCCAATATGGTACCTTTCGGGGCAACTTTCACCGGAGAAGAAGAGAGGGCACATGGAGCGAATGAAAGAGCGCTGATATCCAATCTGCTTGAAAGTACACGCATTATGGCATACGCGATTCTTGAAATGGCAAAATGAACAAAATAAGTCAGAACTTAGAACTACATTGGTATTACTATGTATTCCTATTTTTCTGTATCACGTTTATCACCGGAACTATTGAGAGCGGATATTATTTTTTGCTTCCTTATATAGATGGGATCGGAATCAACAAAGCACACTGGGGTGGTCT
>JAAZCN010000215.1 GCA_012513245.1 Synergistaceae bacterium
GATCTTGAGTCAGTCTCCTTTGGCCACTTGGATACCCTCGCTAAAAAGGCTTTTAGATATTGGATATGATTTCTAATGAAGTTGTCGTCTGGTGTGAGTGGGGAGCCTTGTATCTGCTTCATCATCACACTGAAATCACGGATACGATTCAAAAGCATACAGGACCGGGGATGACTCAACACATTCGTTTTTCTTATCAAATACGCGATAACACATCTATCTTTTCATGAAGGAACAAGCACAAAGATATCATGCATATCAATGACAAAACACACGAATTGTAATAATAATGCATAATTAGACTGTTTTAAAATTTCTTTAAAATAACTCTATTTCTAAATTAGGGCATTCTGGGCATCATTTCCAAATAATTCCAATAAAAAACACACGATTAAACGCACGCGTGTGTTTAATAAACGCACGTGTATGTTTATTATTTTATTACGTACCTCGCGCCTCTTCCCCTGCCTTCAAGAGCTAACTTATCCTCCTCAACAAGTTTCTTCAACACACGATATGCTTGAGGTTCAGCCAGATGTAATAATTCCACAACATCCTTTCTCGTAACAAAACCTTTACTTTCAGCAAGTTGGATCACCAAAGGAGCCTGACGCAAAGAATCTATATCGCGTTGTCGCACATATTCGATTAAATTCGATGTTTTTAGATAAACTTTGGAGCTGAGCATGTACGTCCGTCCTCGTCCAGTTCCCCTGGCCTCAACAAGTCCCGCCTCACAAAGTTGCTCTAATGCTGCTTTTGATTTTTTCTCATTAATATATGTCAATTTAGCAATACGATGAATTTCAGCACGTCGTTCCTCTTTAAGGGCAGAAAGGATCAAGAGAGAGTTAATTGGTAGCGCTCTTCCAAGTCTATTCCTCTCCTGATACACCATCTTTGTAAATGCCTCATCCGGCGCAGCTCTTTGAATAAACAGATTCACAGAAGTTGAATTTGATTCCGAATAATCAGGCCAAGGTCTACCATAAATGAGAGATCCTTCGTAAATTTTATCAATTCCTCTCCCTGTCCTTTCCGCAAGACCTACTCGTTTAAGTGCATCTGCCAAGGTTGGATTCCTTCCATGAGGATCCACCGTAAGCAGATTTTCTATGGTGATCCCCTCGATAAAACCCCCTGGGCTATTTATAGTGAGCCCCTCATCATTGATTAAAAAACGAACGCGATTCAGGATAGTGTAATCACGATGAGAGATGGCGTTAACGAGTGCTTCACGAAATGCTATCTTATCAAATTCAGAGATGGGGATCCTGAACAAACCAGACTGAACCTCTCTCTCTGGATTCCAGGCTTTCATATACTCTACAATAATCTCAAAAGAGGACAAGAGCGGCTTGAAAAAAGATTCATTAACACGGACATCTGTTCCTTCAATTACCTGAAATGTTATTTCTGCAGTGGGCAAAAATGTTCTTATGCTATCTTCTTTTCCGATCAACAAAAGGCCAGTTACCGTTGGAACATAATGACCGTCGACCTTAGTGATCAGTCGAAGGGCCATGTCCAACTCTTCATCAGACAATTCAAGAAGATTGGTCTCGCCGCGATTTGAAGATATAATTTTTCTTAACCGGTTTCGTTCACTACTATCAAAATCATCATATGTTGCGTTTATAACGGGTTGAGCAGAATAATCCAGTTTATTTAAATTGGATAATCGAGAAAGCGTCTCTTGTGGTTGCATTGGAACCGTCTCTGGTGTCCCATCAAATTTTAACCGTCTCTTCAGTGTTTTCCCACTAGAGGTCATTACGATCGAACTGCTTTTTGGAACTTCTA
>JAAZCN010000216.1 GCA_012513245.1 Synergistaceae bacterium
AATCAGTTCAAATAGGAGATATTTAAGATGAAACTTTCACTTAACTGGATAAAAAAATATGTTGATCTTCCCAAAGATCTCACAATGGAGAAACTTTCTTATGATCTGACGATGTGCACCGTTGAGGTCGAAGACTCCATCGATCTCTCAGAGAGCCTTGGCGGTCTTGTCGTGGGAAAAATAATCACAGTTGAACCCCATCCTGATGCCGACAAGCTAAGGATCTGTACTGTTGACGTCGGCGACATGGTCCCGAGCACGATCGTATGCGGAGGTATCAACCTTGCCCCCGGTCAGCTTACAATCGTGGCAAAACCGGGTGCGATGGTTCGCTGGCATGGAGTCGGCGACCCCGTAGAGATAAAGCCTGCAAAGCTCAGGGGAGTAATGAGCTATGGAATGATCTGTTCTTCAGGCGAGATAGGCCTTGAGGAACTCTTCCCCACATCCCGCGAAGCGGAAATAATGGATATCACGAAATTAGGTGCTGAACCGGGGACTTCTGCAGCAGATGCTCTTGGTCTCAATGACATCATCCTGGAGATAGACAACAAATCGCTGACCAACAGGCCTGACCTATGGGGACACTATGGAATGGCGCGTGAACTTGCCGCTATATATAACTGTAAACTCATGCCACTTGAAAAAGCCGTTCTGCCGACTGCGGGAAGCGGTGATCTTGGAATAAAGATAGAAAATCCTGACAGATGTCCGCGTTATGCAGCTATTACATTTAAAAACATCAAAAACATCCCCTCCCCTTTTGAACTGAGGAGCATGATCTGGCGCATTGGAATGAGGTCTATCAATCTTCCCGTCGACATAACGAACTATGTAATGCTTGCAACAGGACAGCCCACCCACGGATTCGACAAAAACCACATCAAGGGCAACATACATGTAAGGACAGCAAAAGAGGGCGAGAAGCTCGAACTGCTTGACGGTGAGATCCTTGACCTTACGACCTCCGACCTTGTCATTGCTGACGAAAAGAACCCTGTAGGCCTTGCAGGGATAATGGGAGGCAAACTGGACTCGATCCTGCAGGATACCTCAGAAATCATACTTGAGATCGCAAACTTTACCGCGATGGGCATCAGGCGGACGGCACAAAGATTCGACTTACGCACCGAAGCATCATCACGTTATGAAAAGAGCATAGAACCGCAGCGTGTAGATGACGCGCTGGCAGTAGCGGTAAATATGTTCAAAGAATACTTTCCGGAGTCGGAGATAGCGGGATTTGTCGATTCATATCCTCTCCCGCTTAAAAACTCCGAGGTGGAAGTGCCCCTCTCGTTCCTTTCGAGGAGGTTAGGCAAAGAACTTACCGCAGAAGAAGTTATTGGGATACTGGACAACCTCGGTTTCAAAACAGAGGCTAATGACGGCATGCTGCACGTTACGGCCCCGTCATGGAGGTCGACCGGTGACATTTCGCTTCCGGACGACATCCTTGAAGAGGTCGCGAGACTCATGGGATATGAGAACTTTGATTTCATAGCCCCGACGATCGTGCTTGAAAAGCCGATCAACCAGAGAAAAGTGGAGATGGAACGCTCGATCAGGGAATACCTTGCCTTCAGATGCGGTATGCAGGAAATATTCACCTACCCATGGATAGAGGATGAGTATATAGAGGCCTCATGCGCGGACACAAATGAGATGCTCTGTCTCAGCACGCCTCCGTCTCCGGATGAGAGCAGGCTTCGTTCTACGCTTATTCCCGGAATGATGAAGGGTGTATTCACCAATCTAAGATATTTTGATAGCTTCCGTATATTTGAGCTTACCCAGGTTTTTTCTGATAAAAACTATCGCAGCATCAGTGACCCTATTGAAAAACTCCCGGAGATCGCAAGACATCTTGGCGGAGCCTTTGTGGGGGCCGATCCAAGGCTTTTGTTCAGGCAGGCCAAGGGAGTGCTCGAATACATGCACAGAGCCGTCCACATGGAACCACTGTGCTTTGCACAGACAACAAAACCGCAGTGGGCGGACGATAAACTCTGGCTTAACGTCATGTATGAGAACGAACCTATCGGATCCATCGGACTCATTTCCCTCAAGTCTGCCCGCAAGGCAGGAATGAAAAGAAGTATGACCGTACTCTTTGAGATCGATGTCGAGAAGCTTGTTCCTCTTGCTTCAAGGCAGAACAGGTACATGCACCTTCCCGAATATCCATGTGTTAATTTCGATCTCTCTATAGTCTTTGACGAAAAGGTGACTTGGGCAGAAATTTACGCGATAGCATCAAAGGTTGAACTGGTCAGAGAAGTTCGTTTCATTGACGAATACCGCGGTCCACAGGTGGGAGAGGGTAAAAAATCCGTCTCCTTCCGTACAAGAATATCCTCAGACGAAGGCACTCTCACATCTGAAAAGATCGAGATGATCACAAAACAGATGATGAAGAAGATGTCAAAGAAATTTGGCGGAGATGTCCGCGGGGCTTAAAGCTCTGTTAAAATAGAAGAAGAAAGATCAGGAGGTGCTGACATGATAGAGCAGTTTGAAAAGCTTGAAGCCGCGATAAACGGTCTTGAAACAAGCATAGAGGAAATGAAAAATGAAAACGAAAAACTTAAAAAAGAAGCCGGCGAGCTCAAATGTGTTATAGAAGACAGAGATTTGGAGATACTTCAGCTCCAGGAGGATCTGCAGAAGAAGTCCGTGGCGCACGACACAGAGAAAAATGAGATAGAACATAAGCTGGAAGGGCTCCTTGGCAGGGTCTCTTCCTTGGCAGCGGAAAAAAACGATACACAATAGCGCCAAATTGAGATAAAAGGAGTTCTTGCAATGGACGAAGCGCCAGAGATCCGAAACCTGGGTGAAGGAAAATATTCTTTCCTTGAAGGCAGGCAGAGATACACTCTTACTACAGCGCTTGGCGAGGAACGCTTCGTCCGTATTGTCTCTGCGATACAGGAATTGGTAAGTTCCTTTCCTCCCACTCTTTCACAGGAGGAAAGATTGTTC
>JAAZCN010000217.1 GCA_012513245.1 Synergistaceae bacterium
AATTTTAAATAGTTTACACCAAATTGATAAACATAGAAACAATATTTTGATGTAATATAAAAAAATTGACATAGTCAATTTTTTTTGAATCGTTTCGCATAAAGCTTTGATACAGCTGTGATGGTGATAGTTTGACAAAATTGATAGCGGTGTTATACTTTCTTTTGTCATATATTTCGGGGAAGGAGGAACCACAATGCTTAAAATCAGTATCTGTATCAACAACATGATGATGTGCATGTACACTCAAGGCTCCTCTCCTGATTTGGCGAGCGCTTAGAGCGTTCATTGCGAAGATCAGAGAGACCGGGCCTTGACGGGCCCGGTCTTTTTTTATGTTTTAGGCCAAAATAATCTTTAGTATAAAAGGAAGGTAGACTGCATGATCGAAGTTAAAGGGCTTGGAAAAAATTTTGGTGACCTTAGGGTTCTCAATGATGTCTCTTTAAAAGTAGAAAAAGGAGATGTGTTTGGGATTGTGGGCCACTCAGGGGCAGGTAAATCAACGTTGCTGCGCTGCCTTAATGGTTTAGAAGCTTATTCTGATGGCTCTGTATGTGTAATGGGACATGAGGTGTGCGAGCGTGACTCGAAAGGGTTGAAGGAGCTACGCAGAGAGATGGGTATGATCTTCCAGAATTTTAACCTGATGAACAGAAAGAACGTTTTTGAAAACATTATTTTTCCATTGGAGATTTGGGGTGTCCCAAGGAAAGAGGCAGAAAAGAGAGGCGAAGAACTTCTTGAGATTGTCGGACTTACAGAGAAGAAAAATGAGAAAGTCCGAAACCTCAGTGGGGGGCAGAAACAGCGTATAGGAATTGCCAGGGCTCTGGCGCTAAAACCTAAAATACTTCTATGCGATGAGGCGACATCGGCTCTTGATCCAAAGACGACAATATCAATATTGGAACTGTTAATGGATATCAACGTAAAACTTGGAGTAACGATAATAGTTGTCACCCACCAGATGGAAGTTGTCAAAATGGTCTGCAACAAGGTCGTCATACTTGACTGCGGAGAGGTTGTGGCATCCGGTTATACCGACAAGCTTTTCCTTGCACCGGGGGAGGAGTTACGTAAGTTAATAACAGACGATTACGCGGTTATTCCTTCCGGTACAAACATCAGGCTGATGTTCCCTCGTGAAATTGCCAACGAGAGCATGATAACCCGTATGGCCAGAGAGCTCAACATAGATTTTTCGGTGGTGGGCGGAAGAATAGAAAGATACAGGGATACCGTGATGGGCTTTTTGATTATCAATGTATCAGATGTTGATCTTGAAAGGGTTATCGAATGGTTAAAAGAAAACGGGATGTTCTGGGAGGTAATCCAAAATGCTTAACGAACTTCTATTTGCACTTTGGGAAACAATTTATATGATAGCTGTCTCAACTTTTTTCTCGGGAATATTTGGGTTTGCTGTTGCGATAGTGATGATAATGACTGGGACTAACGGCCTTAAACCTAACAAACCGGTTTATTCAGCATTGGACCTTATCGTGAACCTGCTCCGTTCATTTCCTTTTATAATATTGATGATAGCAATAATCCCTCTTACGAGATTAATCGCAGGGACCTCGATAGGCAGTACTGCTTCTATCGTACCGCTTACC
>JAAZCN010000410.1 GCA_012513245.1 Synergistaceae bacterium
AATATAGTCTGGACATTGGTTCTTGAAAGAATGTTCTTTACATACCACGCCAGAGTGCTGTTGCCGGAAGACTCGGCGATTATCTGGTGGAAAGCGTCATTTACGTTCATGTAAAGTTCGAGGTCTCTTTTTTCGAAGGCTTTTCTTTCGTTGTCTATCTGCTCCTGCAGCATGCAGAGCTGTAGGGGGGTGATGATGTGTGATGCCTTTCTTATTGCCATTAACTCAAGGTTTTCCCTTACCTCGTAAGTGTCGATTATTTCCTGTTTAGTCGGGGAGGCGAGGCATGCGCCCCATCCCGGAACTATCTGGACAAGCCCCTCGTTTTCAAGCCTGCGCAGAGCTTCCCTTACAGGTGTCCTGCTGACGTCGTATTCCTTAGCTATGGAGATTTCCGGTAGCCTCTGTCCGCTTTTTAGCGTCTTATCGAAAATGCCCCTTCGGATACCATCATATACATGATCCGTTGATGTTTTCCCGGAAGTGTTATTTCTAGCCATCTGATCATCTCCGCCCAATTTTTCTTTATCGTAACAAATATATACAGTTTTCCCATATAGTGCAAGGAGAACAAGAGCAAGCAGAACTACTTGACATAAAAACAATTATCATTTATAAAGTATTAAAACATGTATCCATTGTATACTTTAAATATGTTTTAAAACAATAGAGGAGGGGTCTGTGTGATCGATCTTAATGAACTATGTGGTATGAAGGGAAAGATCGCAGTCGTGACAGGAGCTGCTTCGGGGATTGGGGCTGGAATATCAAGGTTTTTTGCCAATGCAGGTGTAACTGTTGTAATGGCTGACATCAACGAGAAGCTTGCGAAGTGTGTCCAAAGTGAAATTACCTCTGCCGGCAACAATGCTGTTTTCATTAAATGCGACGTCACAAAAGAATCCGACTGCAAAACTCTTGCTGATACCGTCGTCGAGAAATTCGGAAGGATAGACATACTTGTGAACTGTGCGGGAGTTGCACGCCGCCACACAGTAGAGACTCTGTCCGAAGAAGACTGGGATCTCGCTCTGAATGTGACTTTAAAAAGCGTATTCTTGATGAGCAAACATATAGTTCCCCATATGAAGAAAGCCGGGAAAGGGAAAATTGTCAACATCGGTTCGGGCTGGGCCCTTAAAGGGGGAGACCACGCCGTATCATACTGTGCTGCGAAGGCCGGAGTATGGAACATGACGAGGGCAATGGCTATCGACCACGGTCCCGACAACATAAACATAAACTGCGTCTGCCCCGGGGATATAGATACTCCGATGCTTAAGAGCGAGTGTGAGCAACTGGGCGGGGTGTATAACGAAAAATACAAGGAGGAGTGTGCCCAGCGGCCAATGGCAAGACTGGGGGCTCCTGAGGATGTTGCAATGTGTGTTTTCTTCCTTTGCAGCGATATGGCTCCATGGGTGACCGGGTCTAGTCTTGTCGTTGATGGTGGTGGCATCGCTTAAAACGGCGATTATACGCGCTATCTACTTCGTGGAAGGCTGGCGCCCAATCCTCGACGTATCATATATACGCCTCCGGTATGGGTGCCAACCAGCCACATCGCATCTGCCCCATCTATTCGCCGTTTTAACGGTGGAGTAGGAAAACGGCGACTATACGCACTATCTACTTCGTAAATGCCCGGTGCCAGATCCTCAACGTATCAGATATACGTTTCCGGTGCTGACACCGAACACTTACATCGCATCTAGCACGTCTAATCGCCGTTTTAGATGAAAATTAGTAGAGGTTAAAACCGAGAAAAGAACCGGTGTGGTGACTGCCAAACTGTTTTGCATCTACCTCATCTAATCGCCGTTTTAACGGTGGGGTGGAAAACGGCGATTATACGCACTATCTACTTCGTAAATGCCCGGTGCCAGATCCTCAACGT
>JAAZCN010000218.1 GCA_012513245.1 Synergistaceae bacterium
CTCCGGGCAGTCCTGTCAGTACTGAATAGCCGGCGGAAAGTACTTTAAATGTGCCTCCCTCCAGACTTAAAAGCAAAGCAAGGACTAAACCGTTTGCTATTCTGCCTGCAGTTATGGAACAAATCAAAGACGGATATATAGGCATCCTTTTTATCCTGTACGTCCAACCGCTGATCATCCCATAAAGAGAGAGCTCACAAGCTAACACCGGCAGCATCGGAAAAGCTGAGGGCATCCCGGTCATTATGCTTGACAGAAAAGGCGTCACGACCCCGCAAACAAACCCGAGTTTCGGTCCGCATGTCAGACCACAAAGCAACACAGGAAGATGCATCGGCAGAAAAACCGTTCCCCTCATGCCAAAAGAATGTCCGGCAAAAAAAGGCATCACCAAACCGAGCGCCGTAAACAGCCCGGCCAAAACAATTTTTTTTATTCTTTCGGTCATTAGTGCTTTATCCTCCGCTTCAGGCAGCTGAAGCAAATATGTCCATTTAAACAATTCAGCGAGAAAAATTAAGGAGTTTTAAATACCTTAATTATTAGCATTTACTTACTATCTTAAAATTATAACATAGAAGATCCATGGTAAATGAGTAGAAAAACCTATATTTTTTAAGCAGTTAAAGACATCCGTTGCCTCTTTCTGCTGTTTTAATCAACGAGACAGGCCCCCGAATGATCTCGGGGGCCTGTAAACCGTGGTATGACCAATTTTATGGCGGGCTCGGCCGGAGTCGAACCGGCGACCTACGGCTTAGGAGGCCGTCGCTCTATCCTACTGAGCTACGAGTCCGCACCGCAAAGGGTAGTCTATCATGTAACATTAAGTTAATGCAACTATTTTTTTTATGATCTTAATGATGCGAGATATCCTCCGAGCGTATCAAGCCCCTTTTGCAGCAGCTCTATGTCCCCAAAACCGAAACCCAGCCTGAAGCACTTTTTTTCTTCAAAACAGTCCCCGTGACAGAGAAGGACTCCTGTCTTTTCATATATATCCGTGCATAGTTCAACTTCGTCGATATCGTAGTCGTAGTGGACCAGCATCGTAGTGGTAAAGCTCTCGCCGTAAGTCGAAAGAGCCGGTTGTTTTTTGATCCACTCATCAACTATTTTTTTGTTTGGCCTGACTATCTCACGCGCTCTTTCAAGCATCTTGTCGCTGTTCTCAAGAGCTATGGCAGCAAGCAGCTCATCGAAGACCCCGTTGCAGATCGAGTCGTAGGAACGCCTGTTCTCAAGTATGTCGTATGCTTTTTTGTCACGCGTAACAGCCCAGCCGACTCTTGTCCCGGCCATTGAATAGATCTTGGACATGCTGCTTGTAGCTATGCCCTTATCGTAAAGATCGACTATAGAGGACATGTATTCATCTGCAAGCCCCCTGTATATCTCGTCACAGAGGATGTATGAGCCGTTTTTTTCAGCTATGGCGATAATTTTGCGCAGCTCTTCGGCGTTCAAATAGGTCCCTGTGGGGTTATTGGGGTTGGTCAGAGTTATCAGCTTTGTGTTGCTGTCTGTAAGACGCTCAAGTTTTTCCAGATCAGGTTTATAGCCGTCTTTTTTTTCCAGACGCAGAGGACGCACTTCGATCCCCAAGGCTTCCGGTATGGAATAGTGCTGCTGATAGTTCGGCATTAAAGCGACTACGTTGTCTCCTTTTTCAAGCATTCCCGTAAGTACTGATGAGTTTGCCCCAGTACCTCCGTGGAACGTTAGGACCATTTCGGGCATTGCGCATTTGTATGTTGACGCGATCGCATCAAGTAGTCTGGGCAGTCCAAAGAACGCACCATAGTGCAGGTGGGTCTCAAAGAGATACTTAGTCAGTTCCTCTTTGTTTTCACCGCTCAATTCTGTCAGTTCGTCCAGAGAAATAGCCTTCACGCAGCTTGCACCCAGATTGTATTTGCAGTGTGCGTCACGGGGGTTCAGCCATTTTTCAACTTTAAAATCTTTGATAGGCAAAACTATCTCCTCCTTTTGCAGTCGAAGGCACTTCACAAAACCGCCTCTACGGAATTAAGTCCATACGGGGTAAAGAACTGCCTTTGCAGTTTGGTCTCTTTTAGAGCTGTATCTCTATGATTTTCTGTTCCCCTTTTTGGGAAACCGTGATCTTTACTTTTGCTTTTGTTTCCGACCTGTTCACAAGATATGAATTGAGACGTGCAATATCGAAATTTTTGGTGTCATAGGTATCGATCATGACCAGAGAGTCTCCCGGTAAAACTCCTGCGTAAAAGACTGCTGTTCCCTTTACGACATCTTTGATAAGAAGTCTCCCCTGAGGGTCCCTGAAGAATTCCTCAAGCTCAAAACCAAGATGACTTTTCGAAGGAGGAAGGGGCTCATGTTCTCTGTAGTATGTGCTCGACTCCTCTGATACCGAATAGTCGGGGGCAGTGACCCTTACTGAAATTTTCTTGCTCTCCTGACGGATCGTGTATTCGAGTCTGATGTTCTCTTCAAAACCACTGACCTTAAGGACGGTTACTCCATTTCTGTCATCAAGAAACGTTTTTTTTCCTTCGCCTTCCCAAGATCTTACCAGCAGTTCGACAGTTCCCGGAACGCCTCTCTCAAAAATCAGCTCAACAGCATGTTCCATCTCTTTTCTGGTGCTTTCTTTAGCGTGTTCCCTTATCACCCTGACTTTTTGCTCATACGCAGCCTGAGCCTGCTGTTTTGCAGCTTCAGTCTCATTATTGTTGATGTTTCCGGCAGCGAGAGTTGCCAGAAGAACTGCCAGACCGGTGGCATCCACCCAGACCTCAGTATGGCTCGAACTGTAACTGTGATGTTCGGAATACGCATATGCTGTCTGAATAGGGACAATAAAAAAAATCAGAAAAAGTGCTGTTATCCTTACGTGTTTTTTCATCTGCATCTTCTCCTCCTGATTTCTTTCGAATTATCTCGCTATTTTAAAAGTTTCAGCTGTACGGTGGAACAAATCGAGGTTTTCCGGGATGGCTAATTTTGCTATTCCTACCATAATGTGACTGTTCTTGCTGTCAAAGAGAATAGTCTGGTATATGAGCTTTTTGTGATCTCCGGCTGTATAACCAACGATCTCGATACCGGTAAGCCCGTCGATTATTACCTCTTTTTCAGAAATGATGTCGATCTTTTCTCCCTTTTCTATCATATACAGCCTTTCCTTTGCGAAACCGGACTGTTTATTCGGCATTACAAAGGTGTTCGAAAGTCGCGATATGACAAAGAGAGAGCCATCGTCTTTTTTTGTTGGGAGAAAACCGTCCTTTGTATATACCACCGCACCTTCGTGAAGACCGGCAAGTTTAAAGGGAGTCCCATATACATCTACTCGTCCCTGCGGAATTTCTAATGAAGATGAACTTTTTTCATTTTCCCAGTATGCGCTTTTTATCGTTTTCAGTACAGCCTCTCCGCGCTTCTGGTCTCTGGCTGGATAAAGACCGCTTATCATCCAGCATTCCTCACCCCTGTCAACGATGAGGGTCCATTTGCCAACCAGACTGGAATCTGTTTTCTGAAATATCTTCATCAGGATAACAGAGGAGCCGTTCCAGATAAATTCATTTTTCACTTTCAGTTCCATGCTTGCCTTTTTCAGGTTTTCTTCGTTAAATTCTTTCAGGAGTGCAGAGTATGGCAGATGTATAACTGAGGCTTCCAATGATACTTTTTTTACTTTATCAACGCATCCTGCCTGGGTGTTTACAAAGCTACAACCTTCCGGTAAGACAACATATACCGGCATGCCGAAAACAGACATGTGCAGGGGGCTCATTTCTGTATTTATTTCTTTAAGGTCTTCAGCAGCAGCATTGCCCGTAATGAAAAAGAGGAGCAAAAGAAGAGGCAGGAGCTTTGCTGTTTTCTGAAATACCTTCATCACTCAGTTACTGCATCACCCGAGCCGGGCGCGCTCTCATAAGCACCCTCTGTTTTAGGCATATCTTTTAAGAGAGTTTCTCCTGTGGTCTCTTCCGTGTCAGTTGTGATCGGTTCGTCCTGTGTGATGCCCGGTATCTCAGGCAGACCCGGTGCTATCTTTTTCAACAGGTCCCTGAAAAATTCCTTTACCTTACCGGATGAGAGATTTTCTGTGAGGGCATCAGCGCTCTGTATAGCACTCTCTGTACCTATTATTCTGAGAGCGGTCACTTCTTTTGCTGCGGCACCGTAGTCCTTTGCCCTTATGTAGAGAAGCCCCAGCTTATATCTGGCTTCCACGTTGTCGGGTTCCAGTTTGACAAGCTTCTCATA
>JAAZCN010000219.1 GCA_012513245.1 Synergistaceae bacterium
AATATTATTAAGCCTTTCAATTAGATCTATATGCTCAGCAATATTTTTCAAAAATATTTTTTTATTAGACATTGCTCATTTCCTCGCTTCTTTGATTATTAAGTCCGCAGCCTCTTTGAGATCCTCTGTTACATGCGAAGCACAAACTCCATCTTTTAAACTCGATCTTCCATATCCCGTTAAAACCAATATTGATTTAACACCAATATTCTCTGCAAGCTCCACATCGCTTTTTTTATCGCCTATAACACAATAAATATCTTTGATGCTCAAACCCAGCTCAAAGCATGCATTATTTACCATGCCGGGTTTTGGCTTTCTACACTTACAATCATCTTCCGGTTTATGCGGGCAGTAATAGAATTTTAATATTTCTATCCCTTCATAAGAGAGCAATTTTGAAATTTTTGCATTTACCAAAAACATGTCTGACTCTTCAAAATAGCCGCGTCCTATTCCCGATTGATTGGTCAAAACTATAAATTTATACCCCTCACAAGTAAGTTTTTTAAGTCCGTCAACAACTCCGGGAATAATTTTTACTTCATCCGGATCATGCAGATAGTTCTTCTCCTCTATTAAAGTACCATCACGGTCTAAAATTATTAATTTTACGCTATTCGTCATTTTTACGGCCAATTTTATTTATTATGCCAGTCGTTGAGAAACCTTTTGTAAGCGGGACAATTACCACTTCATCTGCATGATCACGCCCGACAACATCTTCTTTGTTGTAGTCTCCACCTTTGACAATTATGTCAGGACGGAGCTGTGAGAGCAATTTTTCAGGAGTGTCCTCTTCAAAAATAACTATAAAGTTAACGGCCTCGAACGCAGAGAGGATCTTTATCCGATCGGCACAGGAGTTTACCGGCCTTTTTGTTCCTTTTAGCCTTCGGACAGAGTCATCAGAATTAACAGCAACTATCAAACAATCACCCTTTTGTCTGGCAATGGTCAACAGATCAACATGACCTGAATGCAATATGTCAAAACAGCCGTTAGTAAATATTATCTTCTTACCTTCGTTTCTTAATTTATTACACATTACATTAGCCTCGTGCCAATTAACCACCTTGCGAACTGACTCCTTTCCTGAACAATGCCCTATTAAATGCTGATCAAAAAAATTTTCTCTTTGAATTCTATACAGAAGAGAAGCTGCATTTATTGCATATGTCCCAATTTTACCTATTACTATTTGCGAAGCGATATTTGCAACAGAAATAGCCTCTTTTAGAGGGATACCAGCGATAACAAAGGCCGCGACCACCGCGATCATTGTATCACCGGCACCTGAAACGTCATAAACTTCTGCCTTGGTTGTAGCTCTTTCATGAAGAAACCCCAATTTGTTTATTAATGTAGCACCCTTTTCCGAACGTGTTACCAATAAATTTTTGAAATTGTATTTATTAACTAACACAGTTCCATTCTTAACCACATCTTCATCTTCGTTCTTTACATCCACTCCTGCAACAATACGAAGTTCTCTCATATTAGGCGTAATTAGAAACGCATCTGAATAGTGCGACCAGTCCTTGTTTTTCGGGTCAACAAACACCGGGACTCCGTGGTTTCTACAAAGACATATAACAGAACGGCATAGATCCGGAGAACAAAATCCCTTGCCGTAATCAGAAATAACTACACCATTTATTTTCTTGTCAATGCATTTTTTTAGGGAGTTCAGTGCAATTTTGATTTCGTTATCATTAGGCACGATCATTTCTTCCTGATCTATCCTAAGCATCTGATGGCGTCTGCTCCCCATTATTCTTGTTTTTACTATGGTCCTGCCAGATCTTATCATGTAAGAACTATCGGCAACAGACATTGCCTGCAGACCAAGAAGATCATCGGCGTACCTGTCATTGCCTATTCTTCCTATTGCAGTGACAGAAAGTCCAAGGCCTGTAAGGTTTGCTAAAACATTTCCAGCTCCTCCGGGTGCCAGTTTTTCTTCAGAAAATTCCAGTACCGGAACGGGAGCCTCCGGTGAGATCCTGTTCGCTTCTCCGAAAACGTATCTGTCCAGCATGTAGTCACCTATGACTACCACATGAAAGAGGTTAAAACCACCCGAACAAAGTCTGTTGATATTTTCTTTTGCAGAAATATCAAGTTCACCCTCAGAAGTCTTAGACCCATCCATATTCATTATGTTCCCCCACTTTAAGTACACTTTATTTAAAAATAAACACTACATCTTGTTTTTCCAGTAGGTAAAAACTTTTATTCTTAATGTCTTTCAATTTTTATTAAGAACTATATTATAGAATATAATTATGTCACTTTTCTCAATACGATTCGACTTATGAGCTTATATAGCTGTCAGTTTGCACCCGAATGTAACTATAAATCTCATTTAATGCCACTTCTTTCGATAACTTCAATGACGCCTTCAAGTACTTTAGATGCTTTGATCGTATCAAGACACGGCTTGGAACATTGCCAGTCTTCGCACCCACGTTCAGTACAGCTGCTGTATATCGACTTGGATAAACTTTTCATATAATTATCTGAAAGAAGGGTAGGACCAAAAAGCCCTACGATGTTTTTTCCAAGTGCCCTTGCAATATGCAGTGTGCCCGTATCTCCTGATATAGTAGCGTCAGTCTCATTAACTACCTGAACCAGATCACAGATAGATAATTTCCCAACGAGATCCACCAAATCATCTGACTTGACAGCGTTACATATTTCTTCAGCTCCTCTTATCTCATCTTCACCGTTTCCAACAAGGTACAAGACAAAACCGGCTTTTAGAGCCAATATGCAAAATTCTGTACATCTATAAATTGGCCAGCGTTTCTTCTCATAACTTGCTCCAATTGCAAGTGTCAAGCGTTTTTTTGATTTACCATCTTTAAAATAATTATCAATAATTTTATTAACCTCAGTAAGATGAAGGTACGTAGGACATTCATCTATTTTTTCACTTTCACCAATTATAGTATCAAATGAATGTATATTATGGGCAAAGGGTAACCTTAGCACTTCAGCATATCTTGAAGGAATTCCTGACAGGAATGACAGCAAACTGCTTCTATCCGTATTGTGCATGTCAATAAGGATATCAAATTTCTGAGATCTGATAAATTTTATAATTTTAATGAAACCAATGTTTCCATCCTTTTTTCTATCCCAGACGATCACATCATCGACCCACGGCTGAGTTCTGACTATATCCTTATACATCGAATCCACCAGCCACGTTAAGTGCCAGTCAGGGTTTTTTTGTTTTATTTTCTTCGCGTAAAAGTTTGCTAAAATAACATCCCCCAAGGACGAAAATCGAATTAACAAAACTTTTTTCTTTTCATTCCCCATGAGAACCTCTCCTTTATTTAGAGCTTTCCGCTAATAAAATCTATTTGCATATCAAATCAAAATAAATAGATTCACTGGAATCCACCATACTTTTCAATGTGTGAATATTAAACACGGGGATCACAACAGATCTTCCCGAGTATAAGAAATCAACGATTGCACTTTGCCAGCCTTTGGAGTCTCCCGGATCTACCAGTCCCTCTTTTGATCCTGCCATTTTTAAAACAGTTGGGATATTTGACGCGATCACAGGCAAGCCTATCTGGGCCGCCCTTGCCAACACTAGTCCATATCCTTCACTATGCGAGGGAAAAAGGAGACACGATGATCTCGACATGAAGCTGTCAGCCTCTTCAGAATAACCATGAAAGGTGATTTTGTCATTGAGTCCCAGAACAACAGAACGTTTCTCTAGTTCTTCCCTTTCGGGACCGTCGCCGAGTACGTCAAGAGTCCAGTTTTCATTCTTTAATTTTCCCAGAGCCTCAATAACAGTGGACAGCCCTTTAATCTTTGTGAGGCGTCCGACAAATATAAATCTGTTTTTACCTCTGTTTTGAGGATCCCATTTGACCGTAGGCTCCGGAAGCGCTGCAGGTATTATAATGTGTTTCTCCGGCAGATAATCTTTGATGTGATCCCGGACTGTTTCGCTAACAGATATCACAAACTTGGCATGTTTCAGCGGTATCAAACCATAATTCAGGCTGTAGCAGGCATGAGCTGTGTAGATCCACGGTACATTTGCTTTGGATGAAGTCCGCCATGCTATCCATGCCGGGACTCTTGAATGGGCATGGATAAGTTCCCATCCTTCTTTTCTGATCCAGGATGATATTTTTCCCGAACAGCTCCAGGCAGTAAAAGGATTTTTTTTATGGACAGGAAGGCTCCTGTGAAGGACTTTGCCGGACAGCTGTCTCTGCATCTGTCCTCCGTTGGATATGACCAAAATATCATGACCTCTCTCTGCCAATTCGTTAGAGAGATCGATGACATGTCGTTCCACTCCGCCAATGTCTAATTCAGGCAATATCTGGATCATCCTCATCATGGTTCACCTGCCCGTTTTTTGATCCCGGCTATTTGCTTTCAGAGAGACTTAACGAATCGATTTTATACCCCGCGGGAGGAAGATACGGGACCAACGCCTTCAACAGTTCCTGATTCCTGATCTGCCTTGCGAGATTCAAAAGCTCCATAAGCTGTTTTGCCTGAGGCCTTATAGTAAAGGACCTGTATAGCTGGTTGATGGCATTTGCCCAGTCCTGAGGGTCCTTAGTCACCGTTGCTACTGCAATAAGATGGTTGGCATACTGTTCTTCGGCTTCGTCTTTTGTCATTGCCTTGGTTTTTGCTTTATCTATGTAATGAGTCTGCAGTTCGGCCTGATCAGTGTCTGCTGCATACCTTAGATATTTATCCCCTGCCAGTCCGTTCGCAAGAAATACAAGCCCGAATATTGATATCGTGCAGATGAAAATTCCCAATATCCTATATATTGATGTGTGCTTTACAGCTGACCAGGAATAACTCAACGGGAGCAACTCTCTGTTAATTATGGCAAAAGCCAAAGAAAGCCACACCACGTTCTCTATCCTGTGGAAAGGCCTGCTGAATATTGCATCGAACAATATAAGAGATAGCATGGCACATGCCCATGAGGCTTCAATAGAAAGCATTTTCTTCTGAGTGAGGAATCTAATAAATCTCCATATCCACCAGACTGCAGCAGATAACAGAAGTATCGTGCCAAATAGCCCAAACTCTGCAAACCCCTGCAGATATTCGTTATGGGCCCAGTATGTGAACTGCCATTCCATATCAGGATCTTTTTGGAAGGCTAGCCTCTGCCCCTCAAGGTAATGCCATTTATAATGGCCTATCCCAACTCCTTTGATCGGGTGTTCCATAAATATCGCCCAGCTTGTTTTCCAAATTCCTCTTCTTAATCCAAAAGTCTTGGTGTTCATTACCATATCCATAGTTTTGTTCAAAAGATCATAAGCCCTGCCAAATCCAAAATAACTCATTCCGACGTTAAGAGTTAGCATCAGCAGGACTATAAGTAAGCCCTGCCCCACTTTTTTCAGCATTTGTTTTCGTTCGTTTCTGATGAAGATGATCGATATTATGATAGTCCCTGCGATAAGGGAGAGAAAACCTGCTCTCGTTGTCGAATTCCACATTCCCCATGAATTGAGGGCAAGAAGACCTAGATTTATGTTCCTGAGCAAGGTTGATCGTTTTGTTTTTGTTGGTGAATCAATTAAGACATCTGAATACGCTGCATTCAGGTATATTCCGTTCATTACCGCCATTGCCATCCAAAGTCCGAACATTTCCTGCTGTCCGGTGTTTCCGATATAGTTGCCCGGGACATTCATTATGAATGGAAAGGGTCCGTTCATGTTTCTGATGAGCAATTCTGCAAAGATCACATTTAAGCCCGCGTTAAGGTTTGCTATCCAAGGGATGGTCCTGTGGGCCTTTGCATCTTTAAAAAGGTTGAAGGAAAAAATATAGATCGCGGTAAGAGTCGCGAAGAAGAACCATTCCTTCATGTATGTAGACCATGAAGTAATGTTGACCCACATTGTCTGGATCGAAATATATCCGAGCATTATCAGCCATAAAAAACCAAAGAGATCTATTTTAAAATTCGTGCGTTTATTTCCGAACAATGCAAGGGATATCCCTCCGATAACTGAAATTATCGCAACAGGGACCATTGCAAAGGTCCATTTCATGATGTGTAGTGTGTCAAACCAGCTGGTGCCGGAAAAGATCAAATTAGGCAATCCGAGGGAGATAAATATCAAAAAATAAAAAACGATCGGATGGACAGCATTCTTGTGCTCCGAAGACTCATTTTTATCTCTTTTAATAGTGCCTCCCGAATGGCTTTTAGAGGTCAATTTTGTCGTAGTTAAAGCCTTTGAATTCATTTACGGATCCCCTTTTGATTAAATGGATCTTCAACGGTTGCCGGTGAACAGGGAAAAGAAATAAAAACGAACTGAAATAAGTTCTGAGTCGGATCAATAATAACCGCTGAGTTTGTTTTCAAATTTCGCATATTCTTTAAAAAATATCAGATCAACTTTACCGGTAGGTCCGTTTCTGTTCTTTGCTACTATGACTTCAGAGGTAGGGTCAACTGTTTCACCTTCCTGGGCATAGTATGCTTCCCTGTAAAGGAATATGACCATATCAGCGTCCTGTTCTATGGCGCCGCTGTCTCTAAGATCTGAAAGCTGTGGTTTTTTGCTTCCGCCGCGTTTTTCGACATCCCTTGAAAGCTGGGAAAGTGCCAGGACAGGTACTTTAAATTCCCTGGCTATAGCCTTGAGGGCTCTGGATATTTCAGAGACTTCCTGCTGTCTGTTTTCTATCTTTCTGGCGACGTTCATGAGCTGTAGATAATCGAGCACGACCAGACCTTTGCCCGACTTATGCTTTGCAAAAAATCTTCTGCACCTGCCTCTAAGGTCAAGCGTGTTGAGGGTCGAGCTGTCATCTATAAAAATAGGACTTTTAGATAGGTTTCCTGCAGCTTTTGAAAGTTCCTGCCACTGTTCATTCTGGACTTTGCGAGATTCAAACATCTGTCTGAGGTTAACTTTGGCTTCAGAGGAAAGCATCCTCTGTGCTATCTGTTCGGCAGACATTTCAAGGCTGAACATCAGGACCGGGATGTCTTCCTGAAGGGCAGCGTGCTGCGCAACATTAAGCGCAAAAGCCGTTTTACCCATAGAGGGTCTCGCTGCAAGTATGTAAAGGCTGCCGGGCTGCAGCCCTCCCGAAAGTTTATCAAAATCGGAAAAACCTGACGGCACTCCGGTGATATCGAGGCCTCCGGCTAACCGTTTCTCAATTTCTCCGATAGCGGAAGATACAATTTCTCTAGCTCCCTTTAATCTTGAAGATCTTCCTGACCTGGCAATTTCAAAGACCTTTTGTTCGGAAGTTTCGAGAGCCTCATCGATCCCGATATCCTCAGAATAACCCATCCTTGATATCTCTGTCCCAACCGTGATGAGTCCTCTGTGTACAGATTTATCCCTTACGATCCCTACATGATATTCAACATTAGCCGTTGTAGTTACCGCGTCCATAAGTTCTGCTACAAAAGAAAGTCCCCCCATACGGTCTTCCATACCTCGTTTTTTTATCTCTTCTCTGAAAGTGAGGGAGTCGACTGGGCTGTCCTGTTCCGCCATGGAAGCGATCATTTCAAATGCCGTTCTGTGTCTTGGATCATAGAAATCTTCGGCTCGCAGACCTTCAATTACGATAAGCAGGGAATCCCTGTCAATAAGACATGCTCCAAGCACTGAACGCTCGGCCTCAAGATTGAAAGGAGGAATCCTATCGAATTCCCTGTTGGTGCTCAATTTATTCTGACTCCACTTTAAGAGTCATTTCCGCTTCAACACCGGTATATAGTTTTGCTTTAAACTGGTATTCGCCGGTCTGTTTGACTGTTTCTTCTATTTTCAAATCTTTTTTGTCCACAGGCACAGCGAACTGGGTTATCAATGCTTCAGCGATCTGAGAGGTCGTTACGCTTCCAAACAGCTTACCTCCTTCACCGGTGTTTACTTTTATCCTGACCACCTTACCGCCAAGTTTTTTTCTGGCTTCCTCTGCAATTTTTATTTTTTTATCATCTTTTATCTTCTGAGTCTTCTGCACCTGCTGAAGCTCACGCACCTTACCCTCTGTAGCTTCTTCTGCAAATCCTCTGGCTATTAAGAAATTACGTCCGTAGCCGTCAGCAACTTCAAGAAGGTCACCCTTCCTGCCTATTTTATTAACATCCTGTTTAAGAATTACTTTCATTTTTTTTCCCCCTTATCTTAGTACGTAAATCGTACCAGATATCAAAGATTCCAACCATAGATAAAATATAAGAGATCGGAGAGAAGAGGACGCAGAACAGGGAAATGGTCACTTTGACCGCCCTGGCTATCCCTCTGGATGACATATAGTACCAACATAGTGAGAGGCCTTCAAGCATGAATATGGCTCTCAGGACTTCCATTAGGTTGGCAGACATGACCGTGAATACTCTCTCATCCGGGAAGGCCTTGCCTGCAATATCCATGATCACGGCTGCACCTAATGCCCAAAAGAGGTCTTTTGGGAAACGCCATGTTTCAAATTTGGGCAGGACCGCCAAAGCTTCTCCGCCTGATCTCCTGATAAGGTATGAGACCACCCGGTAAGTAGCAAATGTGTCGATAGCAGAGAAGAATATTATCATGGAAGGCATTAACAGTGAAACCGTCTCCACCATCGCCAACGAATAACTTTTAATTATCTCATCTGAAGCACCTATGCCGCTTGCTGAAAGTTTATTTGCCAGGGAAGATACTATTTCCATCGCTGTTTCAGGCGACATGGCAAACGGATTCATCCCCGAAAGACTTGTAAAGGTAAGCAGCAGGATCATCTTGGCTATAACAGAAGCAGCTATAGAGAGAAGGATAAAATCGGTCCCTTTTTCAATTCTACCTGAAATATAGCCGAAAACTACGCCCAAAGTACCAAACTCAATTGCATACATAAAAGCAGGAAGACTTCCAAACAGCATAAAGACGAATGCAGAACCAAAGAGGACCCCTAAGAGTGATTCGCGGATCCCCTGTCTTATTTCAAGCATCATAAAGGGAACCGGAGCTATAAGAATGAGGAATGGAGATGCGAGAGCAACATACATCCCTCCTGAGAACATAGCTATACTCAAAAGTATCCATGACAACCATTCAAAAATAATTTTTGATTTCACTTTCCGACCCCCGCAAAGAAAAAAAGAGAGAGCCCTACGGCCCTCTCCCAATTATACAGCACAGACTCTATTTTTAATCTGATGTAAAAGGCAAAAGCGCAATTATTCTTGCTCTTTTTATAGCCCTTGTGAGTTGGCGCTGGTGCTTGGCACAAGTTCCTGTAACTCGTCTGGGTACTATCTTGCCGCGTTCTGTAATATATTTTTTAAGTTTTTCGACCTCTTTGTAATCCACGTGATCTATTTTATCTACACAGAAATGACAAACCTTTGGCCTACGCTTACGGCGTTTACGGTTAAAATTAGAACTGTTTTCCATTAAAGACTCAACCCCTTCCTAGAATGGTATCTGTACATCTCCAGGTCCCTCGGTTCCGCCCATTTCAGAAAAATCAAGCGGGAATTCATCTTCAAATCCCTCTTCTTCTCTAAGGCTTCCCATGTCTCCTCCAGATACTGCATCTGAATGCATTCTGGTACTTCCTGGATTCTGTTCGGCCTGAGAATTGGACGCTGAAGCTGAAGGTCCTTCATCTTCTCTTCGGCCTGAACCGAGGAGAACTATATTTTCAGCGATCACTTCCGTCACCCATCGGTGCTGTCCTGTCTTAGGGTCGTCGAAATCACGAACACTTATGCGTCCTTCTACTAAAACAGGACGCCCCTTCTTAAGGTAACGTTCGCATATATCTGCCGTAAAGCCCCATGCAGAAACATTTACGAAATCTGTGTGGCTCTGCAGTTCTCCAGTCGCCTTGTTTTTCCACTGACGACCGATCGCCACAGTTATCCTGGCCAGCTTCTGTTTATTCGGAGTAAACCTCACGTCAGGATCTCTTGCCAGATTACCCATAATGGTAACCCTGTTGTATCCGCGAGCCATGACGCTTACTTCTCCTCCAGATTAACGACCATCTGTCGTATAACCTGGGGTCTTAAACTAAGTACACGTTCCATTTCCTTGACCTGTGCGGGGTCGAGCTTAAACGTATAGAGAACGTAAAAACCCTCGAGCTGTTTTTCAATGTGGTAGGCAAAACGCTTTTTGCCCCAAAGATCCACCTTTTCCAACTCTGCTCCTAAACCGCGCACGACCTCGGCAATATCTTCTGATACCATTTTATGGTCCTCAAGATCTGCCTGAAGAATAACAACCATTTCGTAAGATCGCACGTACTTCACCTCCTCCCTTTGGACTCTGGTCTCTTCTCAAGGAAGAGACAGGGACATACAATCAAGCACTATAGCACCGAATTTGACCTAGCGCAAGACATCGTTTGATATTATTTCTATCTTATAAATGACCTCGCCTGAAAGGACCAGATTGAACTGTTCTCTTGCAAGTCTGGCAATACCCTCCGGTGTGCTGTAGTATTCAATTTTCTGTTTAAGTTCCTGTGATTTTCTTTCTTCGGCAACAAGTTCTTCCATTCTTTTGTCAAGAGTGCCCGAAAGAATATCTACCCTTTCAATTTCTTTAAAAAATGAAGTGAGGAGCACCGCCATCAGAAAAGTCACTGCTGCGACAAATATTACCCACCGCAATCTAGGGGCTTTCATGATCTGCCGGCCAAAAAACTTTCCAATTCCATGCTACATTTTTTCAGGAGCAGTAACTCCCAGCAGTCCGAGCACGTTTTTAAGTGTTATCTTTGCTGCTTCCATAAGCAAGATACGTGTTTTCATCACAGGTTCATCTACACCAAGGATCCGCTGGCTGTTGTAGAAAGCGTGAAATGCTTCCGCAAGCTCCGTGGCATAGTAAGCGATCCTGTGCGGTGCAAACTCGTCTGCTGACTTCGCCACTTCCTCAGGAAGTTTTGATATTGCCTTTACAAGGTTTATCTCAGTCTGGTCAGTGATATGGGAAACGTCAAATTCCTCCATGTCGGGAAGTGTTATGCCTCTCTCTTCAAGTTCGCGGTATATGCTGCATATTCTTGCGTGAGCATACTGAACGTAGAAAACGGGGTTCTCAGAAGTCGCTTTTTTGGCGAGTTCCAGGTCAAAATCAAGGGTACTGTCGCAGCGGCGCATCACGAAGAAAAACCTTGTCGCGTCAACTCCTACCTCATCCATTATTTCCCTTAGTGTTATTATCGTTCCGGCGCGCTTGGACATCTGGACCGGTTTGCCATCCCTGAGGAGGTTTACCATCTGTATCAGTAGAACATCAACAGCCTCGTCCGGATGGCCAAAAGCCTTATTGACTGACTTAAGTCTCGGCACGTACCCGTGGTGGTCAGCACCCCAGACATAGATCAGTTTTTCGAAATTCCTGTCATATTTGTTTTTCAGGTAAGCTACATCAGATGTGAAGTAGGTCGGTACTCCGTTGGTCCTTATTAGGACCCTGTCTTTGTCGTCCCCAAAAAGTGTGGATCTGAACCATAAAGCGCCGTCATCTTCATATGCGAAATCTCTTTTCTTGAGTTCTTCCATCGCCGGTTCTACCTGACCGTTATCATAAAGGGATTTTTCCGAGAACCAGACGTCAAAGGTAACACCAAAGTCCTCCAGGTCTTTGCGGATCATTTCGGTAACTATTTTGCCTGTCTCTACCGAAAAAAACTCAACCGTCTCTTCCAGTGGTTTTTTCGCCAGTTCTTCACCATACTTCTCGACAAACGAGTTGGCTATCTCCGTCATATATTCGCCATGATAGCCATCCTCGGGCATGTGAGCTTCGTCTCCTCTTCCAAGGGCATCAAAATAACGAGACTGGGCTGATTTACCAAGAAGTTCTATTTGCAGACCTGCATCATTTATGTAATACTCTCGTTCAACATCCCATCCGGCAAAGTCAAGTATGGATGCTGTTATGTCACCCACTGCCGCGCCGCGGCCATGTCCCATATGCAGGGGGCCCGTAGGGTTGGCGCTTACAAATTCAACCTGGACCTTTCGACCTTCACCTGAGTTGACTCTTCCGTAATTTTCATTCTGAGTTATCGACAACTTTATCGCCTGTGTGATCCAGTTCGAAGCAAGTGTAAAGTTTATAAAGCCCGGACCTGCAACCTCTATACTTTCAACTATTTCTCCAAGCGGCACCTGATCTGCCAATTTGTCTGCAAGTTCCTTTGGCTTCAGACCAAAAGGTTTCGACAGCTGCATCGCGATATTAGTCGACCAGTCGCCGTGTCCGGACTGCCTAGGACGCTCAAGGCGCACCATAAATCCTTCAGGTACTTGCTGGTCGACGTCAAGGGCTATCTTTTCCACTGCCCTTTCAAGTATCCGCTTCAGTTCTTCTGTCATGTTCTGCAAGATAAAACACTCCTTAAAAATAAAAGACTTTTATTTCCTGAAAGGAAGGTCCAGAACAGGCCATCTCATACAGGCCGCAAGCTCTTCCCTTAGGATCGCTGCAAGAAGGTCATCGACGATCACACTTTTTACCGTCCATGTGCTGTCCGCTATCAGTTGAGCTTTTTTGGGCCAGTGTATTATAGATTCTTTAAGGACCGCTTTTGTACCCTCCCCAAGTTTTTTTACCGGTGGAGACTGGATCATTTTATACCCGGAAGGCATATTCATTCTTATTTTCTGATCTATTACGAATGGAAAGCGCAAAGTATAGCTGTTCTCTTTTCCGATCATCTCACCAACTCTGGAAGG